>NZ_JAYGIG010000039.1:0-29160 GCF_034932105.1 Leptothoe sp. PORK10 BA2
TTTTCTGGAACCTCTCGTCGCTACTTTTTTCATTTTCGGTAATAGCGAGTTCTTTTTGACTTGTATTCCTAATGATTGCTACTAATTTTATGAGATTTCTCAACCTGGCAAATGAAGCCATCTAACGGATTGGCATCAGGGGCGCGAGCACAAATTTAAAGAGATCAACCACAGCTTAGAACGAGCGTCCCTCTGCATGCCCTAGTTAGACAAGGCGAGAAAAACACAGAAAGATTAAGCTAAAGAAGATCGCCCCATTCTACGCAAGAGCCACTCCCAAATAATAGCAAAAGCCAACCCAAACCAAGCTGAACGCAACAAAACCTGAGAAAACGTGAACAACCCAACACCCAAAAATGTATGCCTAAGAGAACAATGTGACTGTGGGGGCGGGGTCTAACGGCCACCATCAGGGGCGCGAGAATTAATTAAAGCAACAACTAGTAGCGTGATTCGAGCGTCCCTCTGCATGGATTGGTTAGACCAGGGAAAAAAAATTTACTTAAATGCCTTATTCAATATTTTCACAAGTTTGTAAAATTCTGCGTAATCATCACTATTCGCTTCTGCTTTTTGCTTAAATTCATCTAAATAAAGAGATTTAAGCTTATTCTTCGCGATTTTTTGCTCTTCTCTCGTACCGTGAATACCTTCCTGAACTAAGTCTGGATTATCTGTATTAACTCGATTTTTGTATTCTTCAGGAATAAGACCCTCAATACTTCTTGAACCTGCTTTATTAATACCGACAACCACATATGATTTATTTTTCTCAAACCCATGACGCTGAAGAGTCGGCTCAACATCCTTCACTACATCAATATCAAAGGCAACAACTAAATCTTTACTTTTAGACTTAAGAAAATTAAGAAGTGTAGGATTCTTTAAATTTCCACATCCATCATACGGAAAAATATCCCCTTCAAATGAAAGTTTATTTTTTCCATGAATATCAAGACGTAGCAATTCAAAATATTCCTTGTCAACCTTACCTTCAACTAATAAATGTGATTTAGATTCAGAAAAAAATATTTCTCTCCACGGCTTAAATTCATTATTTGCTAAACCGAGAACTACACCAAATGGTTCCATCCAGTTATCACCAGAGGTGTCAACTCTAATGGTTTCCCTCAGATGTTTCCTGACCACCTTACGCTGCAACAAAATATTGCTTTCTGGTGAAGATTGATTAAGCATATATGGACTGTGTGTAGTTGTTATAACCTGCACTCCAAATTCATTTGATATTTGCTGTAAAATTCTACCAAATTCAGCTTGAGCAGAAGGATGAAGAAAACTTTCTGGTTCTTCAATTATTAGAATAGGAGTCAAGGTTTCAGCTGTAGTCACAGATTCGCTCACCTGCTTTGCTTTCAGTAGAGTCAAAAAAATCATTGTTCTATTTTTTGTTCCACTCCCCCAATCATCAAGATCAACTTCCATTTTGCTGTCACCTAATGATAAGTTATATGGAAGCCTATCAAAACTCATATTCGGAACTGTAATACCTACCTTCAAATTACTATTCAATCTTGATAGTAACGAGGAAACTTCTTCTTTTTGCGTCTTCGCAATTCTTGTCAAAGATTTTTTCATGCTAGATGTCATTTTGCTTAATTCAGTTGAATATTGCTCTGAAAACTCTTGCAAAAAACCAGTAAAAGAGCCTCTAGTCTCAATTTCAGTTGAATTATGAATCAAAATGCTTAACTGTACTTTATTGTGTATTTCTTGAGCTTTAATTCCTTCAAATGTTTGACCTTCTATCTCAGCAATTACTTCATTTGAGGATATGTAATCATTCCAAGTAGAACGCAATCTCAAGCAGAGCATTTCTTTTTCATCTGATATTTCAAGATCTAGATAATCCACAAAAAATTCAAATACACCTGCATCTGCTTTCCTATAGATCGTAAGATCCACAGTAACTCTTACTTCTTTTTCTCCAATCTTTGTTTCTTTCCATCGAGGATAGTCCCTTATCGCAGATATGCCACGCCTTCTTACTCTGCCATATATATTATCTTCTCGAAGAACTGCTCTTAAAGCCCTCACAATATTACTTTTTCCCGCATCATTTTGACCACAGATAGCGGAGTAAAAGTCATCAAAATCAATATCAATATTCTCAAAAGTTCGAAAATTAATAATTTTCAATTTGGTGATTTTCAAATTCTAATCTCCGTAAACCATTGAATTCTAACGCCCAGCATCAGCGGCGGGCCGCGCAGCGGACCGTCCGCTGCATGCTGTTGTTAGGCGCCTCTTCGCGATGCTGCCGATCACTTGTCATTGACGAGATATCCCCAGGCCGCTTGTAGCGGGTGGAACGAACTCAGTCTGGCTGATGCGAGCGTAGTTCCGAACCGCTACCGTCGCCGCAAAGGGGAGCCAGGGCGCCGCGCGCCTCCCGCTCGGCCTCTGCGATCATGCGCCGGGCCATGTCGGAGGCGTGGTACCAGGGCAAGGCGAGCGCGATCAGCCGCCTTGCGTCCTGCAGCCCCTCCGGAAGCCTGTTCGTCGCGGCCTGCATGTAGACGGCCATTTCGCCCGATCCGTCGCCCATGACGGCGAGTTGGCGGAAGTTGAGATCGTCATGGGCAGCCAGCTTCGGGGGCAGGTCTATGACCCCGTCCAGCAGCGCCCGAAGCCGGCGGATCGGCGGCTCATGCGGAAAGGCGATGTAGACCCGTGGTTCCGCGTCCCGCAAGCCGAAGCCGGACCGAAGCCGCACCACGGGATCCCGCAGCAGCGCCTCGACGACCCGCCGCAGTTCTGGGGACAGCCTGTCGAGCGCCGCGTCGGCGCCGCACTCGTGAAAGAGGCGGAACCGGTAGACGCGCGTCCCGTCGGGCTCGTGGCGCAGGTAGACCGCCGCCAAGTCCGTCCCCGGCGCCGCGTCGAGCGAATGATAGAGGCATTCCGGCGTCGTCCCGCGGAACCCAACCGCCATGGTGCGTAGGAAGCTGAAATGCTCGGGCGCCCACCCGCCGGGAAATCCGAGCGCCGCGGTCAGCGCCGCGTGCTCGACCGCCGAGGCGGCAGGCTGGACGCCTAGCCAGGCGAGCCATTTCGGCCGCGGGGCGACGCCGCGCGGGCTCACTCGGAGCGACCATTCCGCCATGGGGCGACGCAGGCCGGACCAGCGCCGCGCAAGCCAGCAGTGCGCCGCCGCGGGCAACGCAACTTCGTCAGTCATGGGGGTCAGGCCCAGGACTTGAGGAAGTCGTCGGCGTCGGGCGCGTCCGGCTTCAGAGCCGCCCGCAGTTCCTCGGGATTGGTCTGATAGCCCCGCGACGCGACCCGCGCGGCCAGCGTCTCCCAATCGCCCGGCGCGGTGATGGCGAGGTCGACCGCGAAGCGCTCCAGAACCTCCGGGTCGGCCCGCATGTTTTCGACCATGTGCCGCAGGGTTTTGGTCGGTTGATCGGTCATGGCGTCACCAATGCGTTGGGTTGAGTTTGTCAATGACGGTGTTCAGCGCGCTGCTGATCGCGTCGCCCACCGCGGCGAAGGGGCCGCCGATGGCCTTGAATGCGTCAGCGATCACCTGCGCCGGGTAGCCGACCGTCTTCAGCACGTCGGCCACGGTGTTCGGCGACAGGGTGAATACGTCGCCTATGACCCGGCTGATGTTCTCCACCGGCTCACCGATGTCGCCCAGCAGCTTGGCCGTCGCCTTCGCGTCCAGCCCGAAGGCGGAGTGGAGCGCCGAGGCGATGTTGTCGGGAGTGAAGCCGAGCTCTTTCATCAGCGGGGCGGCAAGCGCGCCAGTCAGGCCGAAGGGTCCCGACATCGCGGCCATCAGCGCGGCCGGGGTGATGCCGGCGAAGGCGCCCTGCAGCTGCTCGGCTGCCTCCTTGGTGGCCATGCCGATGTCCTTGAGCACTTTCGCCGCCTGATCGGCGGTGTGCTTGAAGTAGTCCTTCAGGCCCGAGGCTATGTTCTCCACCTCGTCGATGTCCTTGTCGAAGGCGGCCTTGGCCCAGGCCAGCGGGTCGGCCAGCAGCTTCTCGAAGAGGTCGACCGCGTGGGCGAGGATGTAGTTCTCGACCGCCTTGGTCACGTCTTCCAGCTTCTGGACGTTCACGTCGATGGTGAACGGACCGAAGTTGAGCGGCTCTCCCATGAAGCTGAAGCCGGCACCGGCGCTGACCTTCAGATGGCCGCCGACCATCTCCAGCCCCAGCGAGACGTCGATGGTCGCCTGCAGATGGATCGAGCCCAGGGGGCTGGGCAGGGAGATCTTGAAATCCGGCCCGAACGAGAAGGCGCCGGCGAACTTGCCCTGCTCGGACAGTTTGCAGGTGACCTCGGCCAGCGGCATTTTCAGGTGGAAGGCGAGTCCCGACTTGTCGACCTTGGCGTCGATCTGCTCGAACACGACCCCGAACAGCGTCGCAGTCGCGTCCATCTGGAAATAAGGCTCGGCCGCGGTGCTGACATGCAACTCGGGCCCGCCGCCGGCGACGACCTGCTTCTTGGTCGCGTTCTTGATCGCCTCGCGCTCCGCCGCCGTCTTCGGCACGACGTTGTTGCGGATCGGGTTGCCCTTGGCGTCGAACTTCATCTCGACCGGCTTGCCCTTGCCGGTCAGCCCAAAGACGCCGCCCAGATCCAGCGGCGCCATCACCGCGTCGGCCTTTATGTGGTCCAGCGCGATGTCGACGTCGGCGTAGAACTGCAGGCCCAGCAGGTCCATTTGGGCGCTGAACCCGTAGCCGCCCTTGGCCAGCGTGCCGTCGGGCAGGGCTAGCGGCTCCAGGGGGTTCTCGGACCAGCGGAACGAGAGGTCGCTGAACTCCACCGGAACATCGATTGAGATATTCTGGTCCGTCAACGCGGTCAGCACCGTCGGCAGGTCCAGCTTGGGGACATAGAAGGACAGGTAGACCGGGTTCGGGACGTCGCCTTCAAGGTCCAGGATCAGCGCGAAGGTGTCGTCGTCCAGCGCGATCGAGCCGCCCTCGCCGATATGGAACTTGCCCTCCAGCCCGAGCGCATAGCCCGGCGGCTCGAAGATCACGCCCATGCCCACGCCGATGTCGTCGAAATGCACGCCCTGAAGCCCCGGTGGGGGCGGCAGCTGCGCCTTGGAGCTGTCCAGATCGAAGCCCACCTCGATCTCGACGTTGTCGACCACCATCGACAGCTTGGTGTCGAAGGTCTGCCTGAAGACGGTAAACGGGAAATGCGCGCCGACCTGCAGGACCACGAACTTGAAGGCTGGGTTGATCGAGAGCGTGACATAGGGCCCTACGATGCGCAGCTTGTGGTCGCCGCCCAGGCCGACATCGATCTCCTTGTAGTAGAAGCGCAGCCTGGTTCCGAGCATGTTCAGCCCGGGATTGGTGTCGACGTCGATCTCGACGTTCACCGGACCCGCCGCCGCCAGCAGCTTCAGCGCCACGCCGGCCAGCGACGGCTCGAAGGGCATGTCCGTCAGGGTTACGACGCCGCCCAGCTTCAGGATGCCGTCCTGGTCGTGGAAGAAGAGGTTTGTCAGCGTGATGTCTGGCATGCCCGACGGGTAGGCTGACCCCGTCAGCACCGGCAACAGCTGCGACAGCGAATACCTGCGCTGCTGCGGCGGCGTCGCGGCCGGGGCCGGATGGGCGGCGCGCCAGGTCAGCGCGGTCATGTAGATCAGCCCGGTGACCTTGTCGTACTTGGGCTGCGTCCTGAAGTAGTCGGTTAGGTCCGTGGCCGAATTCTTGCCAACCACGCCCTTGGATTCGGGCGAGCCAGGATGCTGCGCCACGTATTCGATGAAGGCGTTGGCCTCGTCCATCGCCGCCACGTCGTCCTGCGACGCGGTGAACGCGGTGTGGCCCATCCCCGCGGACCAGCGGGTCACGGGCTTCTGGTCCTTGTCGTAGACGATCAGCGTGCTGAGCGCATGCAGCGCCGTAACCTTGACCGTGGCGCCGGCGGCGACGTCCGCCAGCTTGGTCAGCGTTCCGAAGTAGTTCTTGTGCTCGTCCGCGTCGGCGAAGGAATCCCAGACCTCGATGGGCCCGCCCAGTTCGTTCGTAATCGTCAGATCAGCCATGTCCACCACCTGAATTCACCGGGTCACCATCCACGTCCAGCTCGGACGGATCGGGGTCGTCTATCGCATCGGGCGGATCGACGTCCTGTTCGTGCGCCGCCGCGTCGATGGCCTCGTTCATCGCCTCCAGCGATCCGGCAACGCTTTCGGACAGGGCCAGCACGCGCTCAAACTCGGCCGGGGGCGTGTCGCCGAGTGCGCCGATCTGGGTGCGCAGCGCCTCGATGGCGGGGCCGACCTCGGCGGGGTTCGCGCCCGCCTGGATATGCGTCTGCAGTGTCTGCACAGCCTCGACGATGCCGTTCAGCTGGTTCGAGCCGGGATGCGTGGCGAGCACCGTCTCCAGCTCGCCAGTCAGGGTGTTGATGGCGGCCTGCTGGACCTCGACCAGGCGGGCCGTCACCACTTCGACGGGGGGCAGGCCAACGGGGGGCGTGCCGGGGGCCTCGAAGGTCGCGTTGTAGATCAGGTCGGACACGGTGAAGGCGCTCTGGCCGACATGGCCATCGCCGTCGACGAAGAAGGTCGCGCGCCCCTCGGGCACGATTCCGTCTACGACGCGCACCGGATCGCCCGGATTTCGGTTGGGCGTGCGCGCCACGATGTTGGCGCTGTCGATGTCGCGCACCGAGCTGACGCGCAGGAAGTCGACATCCCCTTCGGCCAGCGCGGCGTTGCCGACGGCGCGGCAGAAATCGGCCCGCTCGGCCCGATAAAGCGTTTCGAGGTTGGTCAGGTCGAGGTTGGGCTCCGCGGCCCGGATGACGCCAAACTCGGGATCGGCCATCGCCTGGGCGTGAATCGCCTCCAGGAGGGGATTGACGGTGTTCGGGCCGGTGCGCAGCCGCAGGTCCATCCCGTTGATGTCGGTGGTGCGCGAGAACAGGAACATCGAGCGCAGGTTGGTCGCCTCGGTCACCTGCAGCGCCGGCTCCAGGCCCCGGTTGTATCGGTAGTAGCTGACCAAGCCGCGCGAATCGACGTCGGGCCCTTCCTGGTAATGGGTCAACTCGGGGAAGGGGTCGCCAGCGTTCAGGAACTCCTCCGAGAAGTAGAGCCCCTGGCGCCCGCCGCCCTGAGTGTCGGTCCCGGTCCAGCGGTTGCCCGTATCGGTGTCCAGCGTGCGGAACTGGCTGCGCCCGGCGTCGGCGGGTTGGGCCATCTGACGGCGATAGGCGACATAGCGGTACCAGGGCCGTCCGGCCACCATGCGAGTGGCGACGGCTGGCCGCCCCGGCCGGGCGATCACCGTCTGTGCGCTGCGAAAGAACAGCTGATAAAGGCGCTGGTTTGTGATGATGGGCATGTCAGACTCCAAACTCGATGGGGGCCTCTTCAGGCGCGCTGAACTCGTCGTCGGCGAAATCGTCGTCGGCGCCGCGCTCCTCGTCGCTGGCCCGTTCCTCCTCGATCTTGCGTTCCTCCTCGACCTGGTGCTCGTTCTCGGCAATGTCGGACTTGACCTCCTCGGCGGCGGACCTGGCCTCCTTGGACATCGATGATTCCGCGTCTTTGAGCAGGACGTCCACGTTGGCGCTGACCTTGTCGAGCGACTTGAGCGCCCCGTCAACGTCGCCCTTGCCGGCGGCGTCGCTGGCGGCCTCGACGGCCTCGGCGGCGTTCTCAACGGCGGGTGAGGCCGGGGCGTCGGCCAGCACCTCCATCAGCCTGTCCTGCTGCACGTCGACGACTTCGCCGACCCTGGCCTGACCCTCGGCGGCGCGCACCCCGTTGACGCTGGCCTCGATGGCGGCGGCGTCGGGATGAGGCGCACGGGCGACTTCGGCGCGCTCGGCCTGGTCGACGTCAGCCTCGCGAGCGTCGATATCGGCCTGGACGTCCTGAGGATCGCGGCCCGCGTCTCTCTCCGCGACCTCATTGCGAGCTCTCTGCTTCCCCTCCTGCCACTGTTTGTACATGATGTAGAGCATCCCGGCCGAGACCAGCAAGCCCGCATGTTTGTCGAGCCAGGACATCAGGTCGGTGCTGGCCTGGGGCGCCGATTTCGACGGAGGCGAGATCTGCTTGAAGTTGCCCAGCACCTTCTTGCCGCCAACCGTCCCCGACAGCGTCGGCGCGATGACGTGGTTGACGGTCTTGCCCTTGGTCTGGATGGCGGGCATCCAGACCGGCCGCAGGCTGGCCGAGATGGCCCCACCGGGTGGGGTCTCGGACACCACGCCGCCTGCGATCGCCAGAGCGACAGGCTGCGACGCGGCGGACCACTTGCCGTCGGCATCGGCCATGGCCAGCTTGGCCGACAGCGTGCGGTCGGCCAGGGAGATGGCGGCCCCGGCAACCAGGGTGCCGGGCGTCGCACCCTCCGTCATGTCGTAGAGGTAGTAGTTGCCCTGCCAGGCTGACAGGTACTCCGCCTGCCAGGACATGATCGTGGTCCAGGTGCTGAGGGTGCACAGATTGAAGGTCTTGCTACCCGCGAAGAACGCGTTGACCGCGTTGGTCTGGTCGTTACCTTCCATCGCGGCCTGGAACTGCGCCGCCAGCGTCGAGGACGGGTTGGCCGAGATGTACCGGACGAACCGGAAGGTCTGCTCCATCGCCGCCTTGTCGCCGGCGCTGACCGTGAAGTCCCGCTCCTTGCTGAACGACAGCACTGCGATCACCTTCACCGGAAAGTTGACCTGCGGCCCCATCACCGGGTCGGAGAGGGGCCCCGTCTGCATCGCCACGATGTGGTTGGCGGCGTGCAGGGTCTTGATCGATGCCGTGGCGCCCGCGGCGACCGAGCCTAGCGGAGTGTAGACGACGGGCGCGTCGGCGCTGTCGCCCTGCTTGAAGACGTCGTACAGGTCGATCGCAGCGCCTGTTTTGTTTGTGACATTAATCGGTTTTTGTTCGCCCATGAGTTTCTCCTTCTCGGTTGCCCTGACTGAATTATGCAGGGGAGATGTTGGCGCCTAACGGTGAGCGTCACCGGCTGTAAATAGCTGCCTCACTATGTCGAGCCTTTATCTAGAAGTCCGGTGCACGCAAATGTTAGGCTACAAACGTTGCCAGCACTTAAGTCTGAGTTCTATGACTGAACGTAAAAGTAGTATAGACGGATAGCTGATGATATTAAGGCAGCTCATCTCTTGTGTGAGCATTACAAAAATGTAAAACCTTAGGAGCTATTTTGCTTTGGCAGTTGATTAATAGCTTGAGCTTCAAGAAGAAAAAGCTCGTTAAGTAATAGAAATTCTCTTACTCCTTCATCTAAGCGTTCCTGAAATTCACGATGGGCACGTCGATTACGAAATGCCATATAAGTCCCCTCAAATAAAGCAGCTCTTCCTTCTCGTTCAGCAGACTCTATATCTCTCCAG
Source organism: Leptothoe sp. PORK10 BA2 (assembly GCF_034932105.1). Classification (NCBI taxonomy): domain Bacteria; kingdom Bacillati; phylum Cyanobacteriota; class Cyanophyceae; order Nodosilineales; family Cymatolegaceae; genus Leptothoe; species Leptothoe sp. PORK10 BA2. Next base: position 9,379 of record NZ_JAYGIG010000039.1, read on the forward strand.
TGAAGTAAAGAATCCTTACCTCGAAAAACCTTGGAAAAGAGCTTAGCCCCAATTATCTCATTATTAAGACCAGTTCGTTGCCTAATAGTATCTTCCAATCTTCTATACGCTGACATAAGAGACAAATCTGGCTCTTGTCTAAATTTGATAGCTAAATCCATAATTCTATGGTCAATGAGCCCTAAAGGAATTATCCAAGGAAACTGCTTTAGTACTCTTTTATCATTATCAGTATCATCAGAGAATGCATAGCTGGTAGCGTAGATATATTCATGTACTTGATAAGGAACAACTGGTTTCGTTGAATTTATCTCATCTAAATCTGTATGGGATAAGCATGAATTGTTAATATTCTGAAGGATTCTTGATGAGATCCTATATTCTTCAATCCAAGAAACATAGCGTTGTAAGATTTGGAGTGCAAGAGATAAACCTCTTGGCCCTTCTCCATGATAGCCTGATGAAAATCCAGACTTTATCATTATGTAACCTTCAGTAGCTATTGATAGCAAGAAGCAATGCTCGCTCTCATATGTTAAAAGCCTCACTTCTTCTATCTCGTCCCCGAAGTTGATAAAACGAAGTATTGCATTTAGGCAACTACGAGTTATGCCAGCTCTACCATTATATTGAACATCTGCAAGCTTACCTTTGCTATTCCAATTTAGCATATTGATTCAATTAGTATTACACGGATTATTAATTTACTGTAGTGAAAAACAACCCTTTGAGAGCTCATAGCCTTCAGGTAAGGACGCACCGCTCACATGAAGGCAAGAAAAGCTCGTAGGATCCCTCCCCCGAAGTTATTAGCCTCGCAAAGGCTTACGGCTATAGATTTCCTGGTTCTAACGGACTTAATATGGGACTTGATAACACTTTTTACTCATAACTCATATTGTTCGAAGTTACCTTGGAGATCGGTTGAAAGAAAACGCATATATTTTGTTGATAAAATGCTATTCATAAAGTTGCTTTGATCTACAAGGATACCGTGCTTACCTGCATCATAAAAATTATTAATATCAAAGATATGAGGATTGACCACAAATTTCTTATTCTTAATCTGTTTTATTCCTAGTATAAAGCAAGGGAATAAAGCTCCTTTGATAGAGGCTTCAAATTGTTCTGGAAATAAACCAAATGGTTGATATGTTGGACAACTATGGTTGGAGGCAATTGCATGATATTCAGAAGCTAACCAAGGAGACACCATAAAATTGTGATATGGCTGTGGAATGAAGCCACAGAGAGTAAGTGCATCCGAATCTTTTTCACCTGCAAAGTTCTCTGAAGTCTCTATTGATAGGCTCGTTGAGACTAGCATCGTTTCTTCTCGAATACCAGCAGAACCTGCAACATGAAGGAAGTATAGATAATAGTCTCGAAGTTTTAGTCTTTTTTCATCGCCAGCATCTGTCGCTGCATTTATTAGATCTAAGAAGTCCTGACAGTTTTTACTATCACTGAAGTATTTTCTGAATCTGCTTGAGCAAGATTGATAAATTCTATGCTCTAAACCTGACGTAGATAAAACATTACCTATTCTCTTGAATAGATGAGAAAAGGTTTCGTTAGAAGAGTCATTTATATTAGTAAGCCATCCTCTACTGGTAGAGTTTTCAGGCTTATCTGTGTAGAAGTGCCGTGCTTTTTCTCCAATTAAGAATATGCGCTCATGTAACTTTGATTCTGAAAAATCGTCATAGTTTGAGAATAGTCTTTTTTTAAGCCTTTTGAAGGTCTCACCTCTATAAACAAATAATAAATTTCCTTCTTTGTAAAAGTCTATTAAATGATCTTTAAAGGAATTAAAAATTTCCTTGTCCTTCTGTGGAAGTTCGTCCCCTTTTATGTCGACGAGACTATATGATTCATTGATTGGAGTAACCGTAGTCCAGTAAGACATTATCTAGTTTTCCTTGTTGTCTAACTATATATTCAGCGTCAGATCTGGTCGATAAGATCCCCACTTCCGGATCTTATACGTCACTTTTGGGTGATAACACCCTTATTTACAGAACTTATATACAATTTTTGACGCATAACTCCGGGAAATCGGGGTGTTATATGTCACTTCTGACAGTTAAGTATGGTGAGTGGGGTGCTTATACGTCACTTCTGACAGTTAAGCACCCATCTAGGGGAGTTATATGCGTTTACCATGGCACCACACAAACCACCTCGCCTGCTCGATCAAGTCAGAGAAGTTGCTCGGTTAAAGCACTTTAGCCTTGCGACTGAAAAGTCCTATGTCTACTACATTCGGGATTTCATCCTGTTTCATAACAAGCGACATCCTAAAGATATGGGAGCGCCTGAAATCAGGTCTTATTTATCGCACCTGGCGATTCAGCGTAACGTGGCCGCATCGACTCAAACAGTAGCCCTGAGTGCCCTGCTGTTTCTGTACCGTCAGGTGTTAGATATTGAGCTGCCATACATAGAGGATATTGAGCGAGCTAGACGCCCCCAACGCTTGCCAGTTGTCTTTACGCGTTCAGAAGTGAAGCGCATTCTAGCGAACCTCGACGGCATCCAACATCTGATAGTCAGTTTGTTCTACGGGACGGGAATGCGCTTGACGGAAGGGTTGCGCTTACGCGTGAAGGATTTAGATTTTGAGTATCATCAAATCACCGTGCGCGATGGCAAAGGTCAGAAAGATCGTCTTACAATGCTGCCCAGCTCATTGGTCGAGCCATTACAGCAGCAATTGCAAAAAGCTAAACGGCTGCATGACCAGGACTTAGCAATGGGGTACGGCACAGTGGAAATGCCCTATGCGCTAGCTCGTAAATATCCCAATGCCCATAGCGAATGGAAATGGCAATTTGTGTTTCCCTCCTGGAAGCGTTCTGTTGATCCTCGTAGCAAGATTGTCAGGAGACATCACATTTATCAGCGCTCCATACAAAGAGCTGTAAAGCAGTCTATGCAGCGCGCTGGCATCACTAAACATGGTGGCTGTCACACCTTTCGCCATAGCTTTGCCACCCACCTTCTAGAAGATGGTTATGATATTCGAACTGTACAAGAGCTGTTAGGTCACAAGGATGTGAAAACTACGATGATCTACACCCATGTGCTGAATCGGGGCGGACGTGGGGTACGGAGCCCATTGGATACGTAAATAGTGAAATAAACTCCCAAAATACTGGGGATCAAATGACCACATAGAACAGCTAACCCTTCAACCGCCTTTGCATTGTCTCCAATTTCCTCAAATCCGCTGCCCGCTTCCGCCGCTGATATCGCTCCTTTGCCAATCCATTCACCGCCTTCATCGCCTTCGGATGCTCTGCCAGATACAAATAAGCCGCCTCAAACCAGACCTCTTTGGTCACCTTCTCATCCATACAGAGATGGCGTAGTGACTTATCAATATGTTCTTCCAACCGCGTCGTAGTACGTACCAATTGCGGTAAGTCCGTCTCATCATGCTGTGTAGACATATTGACGTCAACACCTGTAGACACACCAGCGTCAGTATATCCTGGGGTTTCGTGTGCGATCGCACCCCGTTGACCAGACTTCACAACCACTGGATTCGGCTCCAACTCATCCGTTCGAGGAGGCACACTGGGCCGCTTCCGCTGCATTAACCGTTTCAGAGCATCCTCATTTATCACCTACGCCTGCCTCAATAACTCAATAATCTGGTGCAGCGGATATTCCAAGTCAGCATGGCCCATCTCCGACAGCAACCGCCCCAACCGAATCGCCTGCTTATATCGCTCACTTTCTAAAATCGAAGGTAAAACCGGGATATGACCGGCTACCTGCCGCATGGCTGAGATCGCTTCCCGACTATCCGTCGCTTGCGAGCGGCCAAACCACTTATCCCGAAACGGCAGCACCCCCAACACCTGCCCCCTAAACGCCCGAATCGCCCGCAACTCCTCCAGCAAGTCCAGGCTGAGCAGTAACGAATTTACCCCCTTCGTCGAAGCCTCCGCCGGTATCAACACCAGGTCAGACGCCCCTACCACCGACAGACAAATCTGCGTACGCTGAGGTGGTGAATCAATCACACAATAGTCAAACAACGCTGCCATTGTTTCCAGGCAATAGCGCAACGCCAGCGCTCCCATGCCACTGGTAGCCAAATATTCCTGCACCTTGTGCAGTCCCTCATCAGCCGGTATCAAGTACAGATTCTCGTAAGCCAGCGGATAAATCCCATCCGCCATTTCTACCTGCCGCTTCAAAACCTCCAGCAGCGTCGGCACATCCGGCTGCACCTCATGGCCCAGATAAAACGTCAAATTCGCCTGGGGGTCAGCATCCACCATCAGCACTCGATAACCCTGATGCGCCAGCAATCGGCCCAACAGCAACGCACTTGATGTCTTTCCCTGTCCCCCCGATAGAGATAGACAGCTCAATGTCTTCATAGCACTTGATTCCAGTGCGTTTTTTCAAAGCTGTCTCAACTACTGAATGTTTTGACCGAGGCGGGAACAGACATGCAGACATTAAAACTGCTGAATCATAAGACGTCAATACGTTCTGACGTCAACATTTAAACATGTACGGCTTTTACACTTTCGAAATTCAGCTATTTCCGACAGGCCTAGCACTATGATTTTTGGCTAATTTTGAGGTTTAAACCCATTAGCAAGCTGGATTTTAGATAGTCAGGATAACTATACAAAGATTGATTTTGGTGGTGAGCGTAACAATCTACTTTCTGACACTATTTAGTGGTTAATTTTTCGCAATCTGTTGTGGTCATTTTTTGATTTTAGATATATAAGCAGCTCGATACGAATAGCCATTTTCATGAAGGGCTCAATATCGTGATTAATATCCCAAAAGGTTAAGGATTAAGACCCTAAACCCATTTTTTGCCTAGCCTGAAAGGCAAGGTTTATCGCTTTATGTGTCTGTATCTACAGGTGTTGACAGTCAGTTTTCAATTGCTATATTGAATAAAACCTGTGGATGACTGATACATTCAATCGCTCTTTTAAGTTCCTGTAAATCGCTTCATACTGATCTGATTTTAGGAAGTCTAAATGATCAGTCATGCTCAGAAAAGATGGCCTAGCAAATTAAATAAAAGAATCCGATTTATCAATTGGGTTTCTAACAGAAACCTACAATCTCCGATTGTGCTTTTGACAGCGATGTCTGTCTGCTTTCTCTGGGTGGATGCGCTCCTGCATAGTCTGATGTGGCTGCCGACATTCACCGTCGTTTTGGGCAGCAGTTTTACCTGGCGCAGGGCATTTACCCACCGATATCCCATGGCTAGACCGCGTATCCGGCGTCGGAATTTTCGTGCCAGAGTCCTGCTGGCAATGGGTCTGGGACTATTGATATCCATGACCTTGATGGCCCACCCGGCCCAGGCTCAGTTCTTTGGTGATGCTGAGAGCTGGATGCAGACCAACTTCGGGGCTGACACAGGCGACGCCATTCCATTGGTCTTTAACGTGCTGCGAGGGCTATTTCTACTGTATGTCGGTATTTCTCTGGTGCGGGTGATCAACTCCGCCCGTCAAGATGAGGATTGGCAGACGATTGCGCGGACGCCCCTAATCATCATTATTGCAGTCACCGCTGGTGACATTCTCACAACTCTAATTACCGGTTAACGCTTGCATAGTGCTGATTGTCGCTCAGGGTGCAGAGCCAATCGTACTTTCAGGGATGCTTGAGCGGTTATGCCATCCAAGTTTCGTCCAGTCAATACCATTCTGGGGTCTCAACCCCGTCTGGGACCCATTCCTGCCGATCAGATCATTCCCTGGTTTTGCATTACCGGGGCAGCGTATCTGATGGGGCGCGGGTTCAACTTGAGCTGGGTGTCGATTGGGTTTATTACCGCCTGGGGCGTGTCTACCTGGTGGATTCTCACCGGGGGCAAAAGCTGGAAGTTTACGGCCAAATTTGTGCCGACTCCCACCTGGAGTCGGGGCTATGCCCGATATCTGAGGTTTACCAGCGATGAAACAGAAAATTGGCAAACACCGGCTAAAACTCGGCAATCAATTCGTCGGTTCACTCACACCATTTGAGGATGCCCTACATCTGGCGGCGTTGCTGCGGATCGAACTGCGGGGGCGGCAAGTGGGTGCTTACGTCCTGGCCAAAGGGAAGAATCGTGAGCATTTGTGCTTCGTCTTTGGCTTTGACTGCAAGGGTATCCATAACACCCTGACAGACGAGCAGGTGGAAACGGGGTTCAGTCAGCTGGAGTCAGGGTTAAAGGATTTGCCTGGCAATGAGCGCCTGACGCTACATCCAACAATTCCAAATTCGGAACGAGTTTGCGTCGTTTCAGACGATGAAGTCTCCTCTATAGAGCTTGATCTAAACGAGAAATCAATGGTTTCAGATGTCTTTAAGTTGGAATTTAGAACTGCTGTTATTTTTAACTTATGCTTGTACCCAGCTCTAGATTGGCTCTCTCCTGCGAACCATCCTTTAAAGTCAGCACCATTACGACTGACTGTTCCGGAACGATCAGCCGGTACTCAGGGCTCTCACGCGACTCATACTGAATCACGCTTTTCCTCATAGTTAAACTTTCTGCTCAAACTCTAGCGAGATTTCAGCAACTTCAGTAATTGAGTTCTCGATTGCCATCCCCGAACAAGCCCTCGCTTATAAACCTTGGCAATGAAGGGCTGAGAATTACCCTGGGAAAAACGTTGCATGCTAGACAATGCCGCCGCAAAAATGTCTGCCATTTCTGGCCCCGTCAAATTAGCCGAGTAAAGCACAAAAACTCGTGCACCAGAAGCCGCTACTGCCATTTGTTCCAACACCCTACGACCAATGGCATCATCTTTGGTCAAAATAAGCCATCCACGTTTCCCAACGACGGGTAGCCATTCAACATCCAAAGCCTCGGGAGGAAAATGATCGTCATGGATTTCCACCGTTGCCCCAGCCTTACGCAGAGTTTCCGCAATGGCCCTTCTGCCCAAAGCCCGATCAACAAAGAAAACTGGCTTATTCTTTTTACTCACGCTGCCTTAGACAACGTCAATTCATAGCGCAGCACTTCCTCCAGTTGCTGACGGCTAAATCCATAATCATCCGCCAGAGACTCCATATCTTCACCAGCCCTGAATCGGTCAATAATCACATCAGCAGGAATGCCTGTATTGATGACCACAGGCCGACCAAACGAAATACGCGGGTCAATAACCAGCACCCGAGGAGCATCAGCCTTCTGTACCTGGATCAACGGAAATAGTCGCTGCGCCAACCCTTCTTCATCCCACTCAATCCGCTCCAGCAAATGCTGTAGGATCTTTTGCATCGCCAGTTGCCCATCCCTGGAAGCATTAATCAACTTACCGACCGACTCAACAAACAGATCCATACCATCAGTCTGAAATTGAACACGGGCAAGGGGATGAGGTAACCCAAACTTTTGCTCCACATAATCCAGAGCGGTGCGCACTTTATCCAGACGCACCTGATAATCCTGACGAATCACCCTTAAAACGTGAGCTTCCACCAGGTTAGTAAACGAAAGCTGTGAACTATTAGGATCTGGCAAGGAGATCAACGGTTCAAAATACTTCGTGCCACCAGCCGTTGGATATGACCGGCCATGTAACCATGACCCTAGCGTCCTTCTTGGAATCGTTAGGTAGCGCGCTGCATCAGCAACTGTATAAGTTGCCACGTTGCGGATATCTACCTGGTCATAGGTAAAGGTCATAAACCTAGAGCTAAATCTATCTGAAACTTACACTACATCTTATATATCGACTACCACACACCTTAGCGGATTCACCTAAGTGCAGGCTACTCCGCCATGGCAATGATCGCCCAATCGAGACTAATACGAATGTTCTCTAATTAATGTGCTCGGCTAAAGACGTCGCCAATATTAACAGTGGCTTCGCTGACGGAATATGGCAGTAATTCTTGACATCCCTGCAAAGTCCCAAGGCACTGATGGCTTATTCAGGTGGGTTCAAGACCTGTTCAACAGTCAGGGCAAAATCTGGAAATGTAGAAGAAACGATGCGATCGCTACCGCTAAAAATAGCTTCCTGATACGAACCATCCTTTAAAGTCAGCACCAGCACGACTTGCTTCTCCGGGTCTATCAGCCAATATTCTGGGATTTCCCGCGCCTCATACTGATCACGCTTTTCCTCATAGTCGCGATCTCGATTGACCTTCCCTGGACTAACCACCTCTACAACCAACACGGGCGGCGGCATATCCAACCGAATCGTCAGTCGTTTCTGAGTCAGATCAATATGCTCCGGTCGCAGAATGACTAAATCAGGAAACCGATTACGAGTCTGTTTTGGCGTCAGAACAGGCACCTCCAGCTCACAACTATAGCGATGGGTGAGCCGAGGCTTAATCAATCCCGCATTAATGAAATAGAGCTGGAGCGCAAACGAAAGCCATGCATTCAATTCAGACTCCGTTGGCATTTCCACCAGCACTCCATCAATCCACTCATAACGACTATCCGTCCCATCGTCATAGGCCAGATAGTCTTCAAAAGTCATCCTAGATTTAGCTTCAGTAGGCATAGGATTTACCCTCAGGATTAAGTCCTGACTCCATTTGAACCGTAGCTATCCGCTCACTGCCGAGCATCGAATAGGTACATTTATTCTATAGCCGGTATCATACGGCAGCCATCATGACGGCGTGGTGCAAAACGAGATGACACTTTTTTGCCAATTTCAGTATTGGTTAGAACTCTGGGGATTTCAGCGTTTCTAACAACCCTAATCAGAAACACCGATGGAAGCCAGGTCATCACTGTCATGAGGGCCTAATTTGTCATGTGAGGGTTACCCGAAAACGGCTACTTTTGCACCATGCCCCAACTTGCGTGAATACGAAGCATGGCAATCGGTGCAGCAGCAAATAGACACGCTTCCGCCGCCGCCTCCCCCAGAACAGCCAGGGCTGGAAGATGTAGACGTAGCGGCGAGGTTGGCCCGCTACCAGAGTCAGTGGGCCGTAGTGGCGATGCGTAAAGGGATACAAAATGCGATCGCAACCCATCCTGAATGGACTATCGATATCGGGCCTGACGGACCCCGCTGGCAACCAACCCCCCCAGAACACAGTTCTGAGCAACCACCGGAGCCAGAACCCGACGTATCGACGGTATTGCATCGTGTCAAAAACGCGAGTTCCCAAGGGGAAGGCTCCGCCAACGCAACCCACAGCCCGATCAGTTCGCAGCTGCAGGCCGACGCTGAACGATGCCGTATCGATATCCCCATGCTTCAGGCAGAATGGGAATTAGCGGCCAGCCCACCGGGCAATGCTGTGGACGTCATGCGCCAGGCGGGATAATGCTATGCCAATGGATCGCAGCCTCTACCCTGAAAACTGGGATGAGCTAGCCCTACAAATCAAAACCGAGGCGGGTTGGCGTTGCACCGAATGTGGCCGCCCCTGCCGCCAGCCTGGGGAAGCCGTCAGCGCCCTATACGAGCGGCTGCCAGATATCTGGAAACCCTTATGGTGGGAGACGATTGGCGATATTCGAGAGCCGAGACCAGGACGATTTAAGCTGACGGTGGCGCATCTAGATCACGTCCCCCAGAACTGCGATCGCACCAACCTAAAAGCCCTCTGTGCCCCCTGCCATGGCACCTATGACCTCAAGCAAATGGGTCGTAAGCGTGTGCTCAAGGCCGAACGCCATGGGCAGCTGCGGACGGATGACATCCTAAACGGGGCACAGCTGGCGTTATTGCCGGAGCCGGTGGTCTATCAACGCCTAGATCCGCGTTCTGGGGGAAAGCGGACGATGGTGCCTAAGCCGCTGGATTCTGCGGGGAATCGGCGAAAGCATCGGGCTCCTGGTCATGCCTCTGGCTGGATTGAGGAGCGGATGGGGAACCGAAAGCGGCAGAATCCCAGCGTGAGCCATTACTATCGGTGGGATAGCCCCAAAGGCCGGGTGAGCGAGTATATACGGGCGAGTAAGCTGGCGCGGGTGGTGCAGATGATTGAGGCGGAGCGGCCTGCGTTGGAGGTGTTGCGGGTGGTGGTTGAAGGAAAGCGAAAGGTTTCAGGAGTTTCAGCGGAATTGTTGAGGTGAGGGTCGATACCCATCATTTCCACAAATATCCTGGACTTTTCCGAATCTTTAGAGCAATCATTGTTGATATTGAAGTAGGAATGCCTGGAAAATCATCAGCTGCTATGGAAAAAGAACTGGCCCAGTTTAAGCTTAGCGACGAAGACGATATGACGTTTCTGGTTGAGGTAGATCGGCCCCCGGTCACGAGTGGCCGGGGCTCAGGGGTGCAACGGGTAGCTGTACCCGGCACCAATCAACTTGTCATTGAAGCCAGTCAATCCCTTGAAGCAGCCCTAAACCAGGTGCGACCCGTTATCTCTGAGGTGGTTTCCCAAATGAAATCCGGACTCACAACCCCAGCCGATGCCGTAGAAGTGACCTTTGGTTTGAAGCTAGCGGCTGAAGCGGGTGTTGTTTTCGGTTCTGTTGGCGGCGAGGTGACCTTTGAAGTCACCCTCAAGTGGTCCAAAGATCAGGGTTAAATGACAGCGTTTAACTTAGATACAGCTCTCAAGCCAATTATTAAGATCTATCGTGCTGATTCAGCGCAGATAGTCGGTACTGGCTTTTGGTTAGGTGGTCGTTATCTGCTTACCTGTGCCCATGTGGTGGTTAAAGCACTGAATATTAGGGATCACACAGAATCTCGAAATCAAATTATTCAGCTCGTTTTTGATGGAGCTGACGATTCTCAGAAGTTATCAGCCAAGGTCATTAATTGCCAATTTACGGATAACGAAGGTGGCCAGGATACAGCCGTTTTGCAATTGTTGGACCCTGTTAGATTAGATCGCCTTCCTGTTCAACCTGCAATAAATTTTCAAGGCTATCGAGACATTATTGTCGAAGCCTATGGCTATGCCGATGGTAATGCTGCTGGTCGTAATATCACTGCGACTACTCGCGGCACGACCACTGCCTGTCCTATGACCAACTGGGTTCAAATAGAAGTTTCCCAGACCATTGGTACTACGGTCCGAGGGGGGCTTAGCGGATCCCCAGTTTGGTATCAGCAGCGCTGTGTCGGCATGATTGTGGCTCGAGATGACCTCCAGCCAGAAGATCGCCTCGCCTTCATGATTCCCGTAGAGCACCTCCGCCCTGCTCTGCGGATCATTCAGCGTGAACGGTTACACGATATCCTCCATCCCGTTTTTTTTGCGCTCCAAAGTTCAATCGAGACTGCCTACCAGTTGTGCCGTTCTAAAAATGCCCTAACCCTTTCTCAACAGGGGCTAGCGAATATTCTCGATGATCTTGCAGACATGAGTTCAGGGGCCGTCCAACCTTCAGATGAAGGACAACCTCCTGACAAGCTAGTGCAGTTTGTCGCAGCATTGCTTAACCGTTCAGAGCCCCGTCAACTTGATGGTTTGGAAATTCATCTGACTACCTGGGCTAATCACTATACCCAAAACTTTAATGCTATACGCATCCACATGGGTGATCTGGCCCTTTCCGAAAGCAATAAGGCCATTGCTCCCAATCATCCCGTTTTACTTATCAGGGTTCAACCTGACGACGATTCTGACTGTTTAGATGTTCGTGCTTGGCTCATTCCAGACCCTGCGAAGTACGATCCATTCACCAGTGATGACGGTGCCCAAATTCTAGCGGTTTGCGATGTGATAACAGGCTCTGCTGTTGCTTCAGAAGAGTCAGAGTCCTCTCCCAGCCAAGGTGTTAGCTCGCAAGACTTACCCAGGTTGATCGCCACCTATCTAGATCAGGTGGGGCAGGTGGGTATTAATCCAGCTGATTTAACCGTAGAGCTATTGTTACCGTTTTCCTTGTTAGACGCTCCTGCCGAGCGATTTCCCATGCTTTATGAGGGACTGGCGGAAGAGATGGCAGAGCCGTTGGGTATCGGCTCCGATTACTGTTCCCAAGTGATTGTACGTTCCCAAGATCGTCTTTTTCAACCACGGGCAATTCCCCGGTGGAAGCAAAAATGGGCTCAGGTGCAAGCTAATGATCAAACCCCTGCCAGTCAGGTATTGATTGGCAAAACTAAAACCATTCGGCGTGATATCAAATCACCAAATGTGCTCGGTCTGAAGTTAACATCATCCCCTGATTTGACCAATGCTGGAGACATTGCCCTATTGATTGTGTCGGGGACTCCTCTGGCTGTGTGGGTACGCAAAAATCAAGCTCAGCAAAACTGGGAGCATCTGCTAGAGACCGCTATCCTAAATACCCATCTTAACGAAGTCCCTCAGCGAGTTCTGACCCAGCGACGTGCCGCTCCTGAGCCGATTAACGAGGCCGATTGCACCACATCTTCTGAACTGGGGTATCATCTAGCCCTCCTATGGGACAATCCTTACCATGTGCCCCCCGATCAGTACTTAACAAGCGAGTCGTTATCATGACCAACTGGGAAATTTATAAGGGAACCGGAGAGCCCCATAATGACTTAGATCGCTTGCCAGCTCCACCAGGTTGGCGGGCATTTCAAGATGTTAGTCAATATCAGCAGCAAAAGGGCACGACGTTTAAGGCTCATCCTGAGCAAATTCAGTTGGTCAATGCGGCATTGTATCTGCGACGTCCCTTATTGATAACTGGCAAGCCAGGCACAGGCAAAACCTCTCTAGCCTATGCGGTAGCTCATGAGCTCCAGCTCGGTGAGGTACTCTATTGGCCAATCACCACTCGCGCAACCCTTAAGCAAGGGCTCTACAGCTATGATGCCATTGGGCGTTTACAAGATTCCCAGTATAAAAAGCAATCTACAAATCAGTCTAATCAGCAGCAGCAGTCTTCTTCCACTCCAGATAAGGATCTTGCCTCAGAGCTTAAATCCATTGGTAAATACGTTCGCCTGGGGCCTTTAGGAACTGCATTACTGCCTTTGCCTGACGATCGCCTTAAGCGACCCCGCGTGTTATTGATTGATGAAATCGATAAAAGCGACATTGACCTACCCAATGATTTGCTCCATACCTTTGAGGAAGGCCGTTATCGCATTGACGAACTAGAACGCATCAAAGAAGTGCTGTCTGAGGTTGAGGTGAGTACGTCCTATACACGGTCTAATGAAACGGCCACCATTACAAATGGTCAAGTGCAGTGCAATGCATTTCCCTTTATTATTCTGACGAGTAATGGTGAGCGGGATTTTCCTCCACCCTTTTTACGTCGGTGTATTCGCCTCGATATGGGTGAGCCCAGCCCCAAAGAGTTGGCCGATATCGTGAAGCGTCATCTATTGAAATTAGACAAAGATGTCTTAACGAAGGCTCAACCTATCATTGATACCTTTGTTGAGAAACGAGGTCGAGAAGAACTCGCCACCGATCAGTTGTTAAATGCCATCTATCTCTTTTTGCAAGAGGGTAACCCCATGGAGGCAACTGATGGCGATCTAATAGAAAAAATCCTAAAACCCCTATCGGGATCAGGGGTATAGTGACCCAGGGTGCATCGGTTAACTTAGCAACGCTCATTGCTCGTCTTAAACAGGCCGGTGTTGATTGGGATGGCGAAAATATTGCTGATCTGTTGTGGTTGGTTCCGTTTATTGATGCTCCTGCAGGTGCGTCTGTCACCGAAAAAGAGACTGTCAATACGCAAGAAACGGTCCAAACCGAAATAGATAATACAGCGCCTAGCCCACTCTTTGAGGGCGAGCCTGATCTCTCTCTGACTCAGTCGCTACCGCCCCAGACAACTCAGCCCCAATCGGTCCAACGTGGTATTGCCTTTCAAACACCAACGTCACCTTCTCTACGCAGAACCCTGGCTCTAGGGCGGTCGTTACGCCCTCTCATGCGACGAGTTGATTCTTACACCCAGATGGAGCTAGACGAAGATGCTACTGCTGAGCAGACGGCTGAGCAGCAGGTTTGTATGACGGTGGTGCAACCTGCCCGTGAACGCTGGCTGGAACTCGCCCTGGTAATCGAAGATTCTGCGTCTAGCTTCCTATGGCGAGATACGATTCGAGATTTTCGACAAGTCCTGGAGCGCCAGGGCGCTTTTCGCACTATTACCACCTGGTATTTGCAAACCGGTTCATCTGTTAAGTTATTTGCAAACCGTCCAGCTACGTTATCGTGTCCCCGTGACCCCAAAGCGTTAATTGATACATCTGGACGACGGCTGATTTTGGTGGTCAGTGACTGCCTTTCTCCGGCTTGGCGGCAAGGGATACTACAAGCCAATTACTTAAAACTATGGGCAACCCATGGTCCCCTAGCAATTGTACAGATGCTACCCGAACGATTGTGGTCACAAACGATATTGGGTGCCGGGCTGAAGACCTCCTTTTCAGCCCGTTTGCCTGGCGAGGCAAATACCCAGCTAATTCACTACTTGCCCTTGGTCTGGGATGAAGATGATCACGAGGATGATCCGGGGCTCAATCTGCCAGTTATTACTCTAGAACCGTCTGCCATTGCCCAGTGGTCCAGGATGCTGGCAGGGTTTGGCGATGCTCAAGCACCGGGTATTTGGTTTGATGCAAACTGGCAAGAAGCACTGCAAGCAGTGCCTTCCACAGCGAGGTCGCTCAAGTCTAATGACTTGTCTATCAATGACCGTGCCCAGCAGATGGTCAATCGATTTAACAAAACCGCATCTCCTACCGCCCGTGAATTAGCTGCTTTTATGGCACTGGTGCCAGTGGAGTTATCCCTGATTTACATTATTCAGGCTAAGATGTTGCCCCACTCCACACCGCTGCATGTAGCTGAGGTTTTTTTAAGTGGTTTAATTGAGCGCTTAGATGGTAAACAGGTTACGACAGAGCAAGACGCTCTAGTAAAACAGGGGAGTTTATTTTCCACTCAACGTCGCTATGACTTTGTCCCTGGGGTACGTGAGCATCTTACTGAGATAGCCTCTATCTCTGGCTCAGAGACAGTTTTGAATGCGGTTTCTGCTTATATTGGGCAGAAGTTGGGCAAGTCTATTTACACATTTACAGCCTTGTTACTATTACAGGATGAACTGACTGATGCAGGAGAAGAGTTTTTAGAATTTGCCCGCATCGCTAAAAGTGCCTTGCGACGACTAGGGGGAAATTATGCCGCTTGGGTCGATGCCATTGATTCATCTGATTCACAACAAATCGCTGTTCCAGATATTCCCGATCAGACGCTGAAATGGCCCCCTATTCAGGTGCTTGAATTTACCAAAGGTGAATTAATTAGCGCTGATGAGCCATCCGAGGTTACTTTTCCATCCTTCAAAACCGCCACATTCACCATTGCCACCATTACCCTCCCCCAGTCCGGGCTAGACTCCTTTGAATTTCAAACCGGCACCCTAGAACGTCGGCGAACAGGGATTTTACGGCGACAAACCTGGGTGGTAAAAAAAACTCGTGCCCAGGCTCGACGATGGGTTGAGACCCTCTCAGACGACGTGGCTTTAGAGATGGTATGGATTCCAGCAGGCAAGTTTGACATGGGGTCACCCAGAAATGAACCTGAGCGCAGCGCAGCAGAAGGCCCCCAACATGAAGTGGTCGTACCGCAGTGCCTGATGGGCCGTTACCCAGTCACCCAGGCCCAATGGCGAGTGGTGGCTGCGATGCCCCAGGTCAACCAGGAGCTAGCTCCCGACCCATCTACCTTCAAAGGCGATAACCGTCCTGTTGAGGGGGTGTCTTGGCACGAGGCTACCGAGTTCTGTGCTCGACTGGCTGAGCACACCAACCGCCCCTACCGCCTCCCCACCGAAGCCGAATGGGAATACGCCTGCCGAGCCGAGACCACCACACCCTTCCACTTTGGCCTCACCTTGACAACCGAAATCGCCAATTACAATGGCGACTACACCTATGCCGATGGCCCCAAGGGCGAAGACCGCAACGAAACCACCCCGGTAGACCACTTTGATATAGCCAACGCCTTTGGCCTGTGCGACATGCACGGTAACGTCTGGGAGTGGTGCCAGGATCATTGGCATGATAATTACGAAGAGGCTCCTGTTGATGGCAGTGCCTGGCTCACTGAGGATGAAAACGCAAATCGTATCGTCCGCGGGTGCTCCTGGATCTACATTCCTGGGATTTGCCGCTCCGCTTACCGCGACGACAATACGCCCGACTACCGCGACGACCTTATCGGTTTTCGCGTTTGCTGTTCGCCCCCCAGGGCTCTTCAGTAGCCCTTTACCCTCTTTCCCTTTTGCTCTTTGCAGAGAAAATATGCAGGCCCTATCTCTCACCATCAACAAACGTCAGGGACAAAACCAATACTACGAAGAGTCCCTCGCCGCAGACGTCCGTCTCCTTGAAATGATGCTCATCCCCTCCGGCACCTTCCTGATGGGCTCCCCAGGGGGTGAGCTTGAGCGCTTGGAGCGCGAAGGCCCCCAGCATGAGGTGACGGTGTCTCAGTTTTTTATGGCCAGGTACCCAGTCACCCAGGCCCAGTGGCGAGCCGTCGCGGCCATGCCCCAGGTCAACCAGGAGCTAGATCCAGACCCATCTCAATTCAAAGGGGATGACCGGCCTGTCGAGCAAGTATCTTGGCATGACGCGGTGGAGTTTTGCGCACGTTTCTCTGCCCACACGGGGCGCTCCTACCGCCTCCCCACCGAAGCCGAATGGGAATACGCCTGCCGAGCCGGGACCATCACACCCTTCCACTTTGGTGAAACCATCACCACTGATCTGGCCAATTACTGCGGCCAAGATCGAACGATAGGCAATCAGGAATATTCAGGTTCCTACGGCCCTGGCCCCAAGGGCGAATACCGAGAGGAAACCACCCCGGTAGACCACTTTGATATAGCCAACGCCTTTGGCCTGTGCGACATGCACGGTAACGTCTGGGAGTGGTGCCAGGATCATTGGCATGATAATTACGAAGAGGCTCCTGTTGATGGCAGTGCCTGGATAGAGGGCGGAGATTCATCAAGACGCATTCTACGCGGTGGCTCCTGGATCAACTTTCCTTGGAATTGCCGCTCCGCTTACCGCGACAACCTTACGCCCGACTACCGCTACAACGATATCGGTTTTCGCGTTTGCTGTTCGCCCCCCAGGTCTCTTCAGTAGCCCTTTACCCTCTTCCCCTTTTGCACTTTTTCAACAGAATTCAGAAGAGAGAATTCAGAAGATGGAGTGGGCAGCACTACCTGAGGCCATCAAAACTCCATAAACATATCCATATCCTCCCCATCTGGCTCCTGATCCCTGACTCCTGACTCCTCATCTCTCATAAACGTATGCCGTTCAAACACCTTTTGCCGCAGCCGATACGTATCCCCATGTTTTAAATGCGCCTCCCAGCTCTGGAGTCTCTGTACCAAGGGTTCCAGGTCAATCTCCCCCAACCCATACTGCCGCTGCAACGCCTTCAGCCGTCGCCTGGCCCGTCGCACGTTATCATTCCGCACCCGAATCCGATCCGGCAGCACCCGAAACCCCACGAAGTTAGCCCCATACCGCGTCTCAAACAGCTGACTCTTAATGGGATGCATCTTCAGCCGTAGTGTCGCCAAATACCCCTCCATGGCTAACCGAGCATCGGCAAGCCTCGGCCGATCATCCGAGAAGGCCGCAAAATCATCCACGTAGCGCAGATAGCGCTTCAGCTTGAGCTGTCGCTTCACAAAGTGGTCAAAGGGGCTCAGGTTGCAAAATCACGCCTACTTCGGCACCCTATTCACGCTTAACTTCGGCACCTGAATCACGCCCACTTCGGCACCTGAATCACGGGTAACTTCGGCAGGCAAATCACGCCCACTTCGGCACCCGACTACACTGCTTTTTTAAACAGCTGTAGAGGTGGAAAAGCGAAGAATGGGAGCTAAGTCACAAGGAGCAACCTTGCCGATGGAGAAGTTCAGAGAAATTATTCGACTTCATGAGTTAGGCCACAATCAGACCGAAATAGCGCGTAGCTGTAACGTAGCGCGCTCAACCGTCCAAGACTATCTGAGACGTGCTACGGCAAAATCGTTGAGTTACGAGCACCTTCAGCAGCTGAGCGATAGCGAAGCCCAAGCCCTGCTGGGGAAGGGTAAACGAAAACTGACGGCGTCCCCCGAAACGATCTCATACGAGCAGGTCCATCGTGAGCTGGCGAAGAAAGGCGTGACGCTGGCGTTGC
Organism: Leptothoe sp. PORK10 BA2; assembly: GCF_034932105.1. Lineage (NCBI taxonomy): Bacteria > Bacillati > Cyanobacteriota > Cyanophyceae > Nodosilineales > Cymatolegaceae > Leptothoe > Leptothoe sp. PORK10 BA2. The sequence goes on from NZ_JAYGIG010000039.1 coordinate 27,490, forward strand.
TATGGCAGGAAGGCTTGAACACAGGGGAATGGAGCTGTAGCTATGGCAACTTTTGCCGCCGCTACAACAACTGGAAAAAGCGTCATAATCTGTCCATGCGTCAAATCCACACACCTGGCGATAAGCTATTTGTGGATTATTCAGGTCTGACGGTTCCAGTCACCGCCCCGACGACAGGTCAGGTCACTCAGGCAGAGATTTTCGTGGCGTGCTTGGGGGCGAGCAACTACACCTATGCCGAGGCGACCCCCAGTCAGGCGCTATCCCATTGGATAGGGTCGCATCAGCGAGCCTTGGCGTTCTACGGGGGTGTTCCGGCGGCCATCGTGCCCGATAACTTGAAGTCAGGTGTGACGGCTCCTTGCCGGTATGAACCGGGCATCAATCGGAGCTATCACGACTTTGCTGAGCACTATGGTGTGGCCGTGATTCCAGCGAGGGTGAGGAAGCCGAGAGATAAAGCGAAAGTGGAGAAAGCAGTGCAGGAGGTCGAGCGTCAAATCCTCGCCCCCTTGCGTCACCGGCAGTTCACCAGTTTCACTGAACTCAACGACGTTATGGGTGAGTATCTCGCCAAGCTGAACAGCCGCATAATGAAAGGGTATGGGCTGTCGCGTCGAGCCTTGTTTGAGAAAACTGACCAGCCTGAATTGAAGCCGTTACCCATGCATCCCTTTGTCTTTGCCACGTGGAAAACGGCCCGGGTCAATGTGGACTACCACATCGAGGTGGACAAGCATTACTACTCAGTTCCGTATTGGTTTGCACGGCAGTCGGTGACGGTCAAAATGAGCGAACAGTTTGTCGAGGTCTTCTACGACCACCGCCGGATTGCCGCGCATCCGCGTGCGCGTTCCCCCTACCGACACAGCACCTTGCCAGACCATATGCCCCCTGAGCATTGGGCCTACAAGCATCAATCAAAGGACCGGTTTATGGCCTGGGCTGAGCAGATTGGCCCACACACTAAAACCCAGGTCAGTGCCATTTTCGATAAACACGACCATGAAGAACAGGCCTTTCGCTCTATCAAAGGACTCCAGCGGCTAGCCACACACCATGGCCCCCAGCGGCTAGAGTTTGCCTGTCGACGAGCCAATGCGTTTGGCATGACCGGACTCAGACGCCTGAAAGCCATTTTGAAGGCGCATCTCGATGAGGTGCCGGTAGGGGCCGAGGAGTCCGACTCACCGAGTATCGACCACGATAATCTACGCGGCCAGACCTACTACAGCTAATCTCTCCTACGTCTAATCATGACCATGCAACCAACACTCGACCAGCTCAAAGACATGAAGCTCACTGGTTTCCTTGACGCCTGGCAGGAGCAGCAGGCTCAGCCCACCTATCACAATCTCTCGTTTAATGAACGATTGGCACTGCTCGTGGAACGTGAATATCTACGGCGACAGCACCAGCGACAGCAGCGACGCCTGAAGCAGGCCAAGCTCTTTATTGGTGCGGCCATTGCTGATGTTGATTTTGAGGTGCCACGGGGGTTAAGAAAAGCACAGTTCCTCGAATGGGCCCAAGGACAGTGGTTAGCCGACCACCTCAACTTAGTCCTGGTCGGACCCACAGGCACGGGCAAAACATTTTTGAGCTGTGTCTTAGCGGACCATCTGTGTAAACAAGGGCATACGGTGCGCTATCTCAAAACCGCTGAGTTAG
>NZ_JAYGIG010000040.1:0-27403 GCF_034932105.1 Leptothoe sp. PORK10 BA2
CATAATGGAACTGGCTGATTGTAATGGTTTCAGCCAGTTTCGGACATTCCAGACCGTTTGGGTACTGGGATGTTCTTTTTTAGAGACTTTCACCAGTTAGAGATGAACTTCGCACTGTCCAGTTATTACTTTTATTACTAAATATATTACTGAGATTTATTACAGTCGCCGCACTCTGGCGGCGATGACGGACCGATTGGGCATAGCATCATAGCCGGGTTCCGTACGAGGGAAATAATGGCTAACTCTTTACTCACTGATGCTAGTCGCCGGTTAGATCGGGCACTTCAGTATGTCAGTATTTCCGAGGATACGGCGGAGCGGTTGAAGTCTCCTAAGGCGAGCCTGAAGGTGTCTATTCCGGTACGGATGGATGATGGTTCTCTACGGGTTTTTGAGGGATACCGGGTCCATTTTGATGATACGCGGGGACCCACCAAGGGAGGGATTCGCTTTCATCCCCAGGTTAACCTGGATGAGGTACAGTCCTTGGCGTTTTGGATGACGTTTAAATGTGCAGCACTGAACTTACCCTTCGGCGGGGCCAAGGGTGGGGTGACCCTCAACCCTAAGGAGCTGTCCAAGGCTGAATTGGAGCGGTTGAGTCGGGGATATATTGATGCGATCGCAAACTTCATCGGCCCCGACACCGACATCCCGGCCCCCGACGTGTACACCAACCCCATGATCATGGGCTGGATGATGGACCAATACAGCATCATTCGCCAGCAGCGTAGTCCGGCGGTGATTACGGGTAAACCGGTGGCCCTGGGGGGCAGTTTGGGACGGTCGACAGCCACCGGCACCGGAGCCTTTTATGTACTCGAAGCCATGATGGCCCATTTGTTAGGTCAGCCGTCAGACCAGGCGAATAAACCAGCCCAAACCGTTGCGGTTCAGGGCTTTGGCAATGCCGGTAGCGTTGTTGCTCGCCTCCTGTTTGATGCGGGCTACGCCGTCGTTGCCGTGAGTGATTCCCACGGGGGGATTTATACACCCCAGGGACTGGATATTCCTAGCATCCAACAGTTTAAGGCGGATACCCGTGCCGTCCAGGCGGTCTACTGCGATGGCACCGTGTGCAGCTTGGTGGACCACAAGGTGATTACCAACGAAGAACTGCTGCAGTTAGAAGTAGATATTCTGATTCCCGCCGCCTTGGAAAACCAAATCACCGCCGCCAATGCCGATGCCATTCGGGCTCGATATATTTTTGAAGTGGCTAACGGCCCCATTAGCGCCGATGCCGACGACATTTTGGATGCCAAGGGCATCACCGTTTTCCCCGATATTTTGGTCAATGCCGGTGGGGTGACCGTGAGCTACTTCGAATGGGTACAAAACCGCAGCGGTCTTTATTGGACCCTGGAAGAAGTCAATCAGCGCCTGAAACAGCAGATGGTGACCGCCGCTGAAACCATCTGGCAGATCGCCCAAACCCACCAAACATCCATGCGAACGGCGGCCTATGTCCAGGCACTGACCAGTCTGGGGGCGGCTATGGATGCCCGGGGGACCCGGGCCGATTATGTGGGAGAGAAGGGGTAAAATTGCTAGGCACTTTACGCTGAACCTGCGATGACCGCTGAAAAATCCTCTGCTGACAAAACTGCGGGGACGTCAATCCAATCTTTGCTCAGGTCTAATGCCAAGTTGGTGGTTATCGCTGTGGCCATTGCCGTTGTGATTCGACTGTTTATTGCGGAACCCCGGTTTATTCCCTCCAACTCCATGGACCCCACCCTGCACATCGGCGATCGGCTGCTGATTGAAAAACTTTCCTACCGGTTCCATGGACCCCACCGGGGTGACATTGTCGTGTTTGAGCCCCCACCGCAGCTCCAGGCCGTTGGCTACCGGCCTGAACAGGCCTTTATCAAGCGCATTATCGGTTTGCCAGGGGATACCCTAACGGTGCATCAAGGCCAGGTTTACCGCAATAACCAGCCCCTGACGGAACCCTATATTTTGTCTGCTCCCAACTATGAAATGAATCCGGTAACGGTGCCGGAGGATGCGTTATTTGTAATGGGAGACAATCGTAACGACAGTAATGACAGTCATATTTGGGGATTTTTACCTATGGAAAATGTGATTGGCCATGCGACGGTACGGTTTTGGCCGCCGGATCATCTGGGAACCGTATAGACCTTTATTTTTTATGAGGGTTTTATGGTTTTTTTGATTGGACTTTTATAAAAGATTGGCCCTATACGGGGGAATACCGAACCTTTTCCCCTCGAAAGCTTTGCTAGGCTAATCAAGAGGATTTTTTGACTTTGCGATCGCAATAAGGAGCTGGGCTATGGCAACAACTGACTTCAAAGATTATTATCAAATTCTCGGGGTCAGTAAATCTGCCAGTACGGACGATATTAAGCGAGCCTTTCGTAAGCTGGCCCGCAAATATCATCCGGACGTTAACCCCGGTGACCAGGTGGCCGAGGCCAAGTTCAAAGAAATTAACGAAGCCAACGAGATTCTATCGGACTCGGAAAAGCGGCGTAAATATGACCAGTTTGGTCGCTACTGGCAACAGGGGGGACAAACCCGACCCAACCCGACCCCCGGTGACTTTGGCGGCTTTGATTTCAGTAACTACGGCAGCTTCAACGAATTGCTCAATGAGCTGCTGGGCGGACTGGGCGGCGGGGGCTTTCCTGGCGGCGGCCGCACCAGCTATCGTCAGTCCACGGGGCCAGGGGCGCCAGGATTTGGCTTTGACCCCACAGGGGGCGGCAGTGCCCCTGGCAACAGCGCCCCTGGCAACAGCACCCAATTTGACCAAGAAGCCAGCATTACCCTGACCATGGCCGATGCTTTTAACGGCACTCAAAAGAAATTTCGGATCGGCAGCGATGCCCTGACAGTCAAGATTCCAGCGGGGGTGAAGCCGGGCAGTAAAATTCGCCTGCGGGGCAAGGGCCAAATGAACCCCTACAGTCAGCAGCGAGGGGATATTTATTTGACGGTGGAGGTCCAGGCCCACCCGTTCTTCAAGTTTGATGGGGACAGCAACCTGGTGTGCGAGGTGCCCATTTCCCCTGATGAAGCTGTTTTGGGAGCCAAAATTGAGGTACCCACCCCCGACGGCAGTGTGAATGTGAACATCCCCGCTGGCATTCGCTCAGGCCAGACCTTAAGACTACGGGGTAAAGGCTGGCCTAAACCCAAGGAGAACCGTACCGATCAATTGGTGACGGTGATCATCAAGGCCCCCAAAACCGTCACGGACAAAGAGCGAGCCCTATACGAACAGCTGAATAGCATCCGCAGCTATGACCCGCGGCAAGAAGTTAATTCTGTAAAGCTGTAACCTAGCCGCGGACCCGCGACAAGAGCTTAATTCTGTAAAGCTGTAACCTAGCCGCGGACCCGCGACAAGAGCTTAATTCCGTCAGGTGATAATGCTGAACCGCTACTGTTTGGGTTCGGTCGCTAAGTCTGTCACATAGCGTTCGCCGTTGTACCTCAGCACGGGGGCGTCAGAAGGTGCTGCATCAGATTCACTTTCCGCCAGCATCGTTTCCAAATTCTCCACGATCTGAATCTGCTCGTTCAGCTGTTCGGCCACTTCAGTTTGGCTTTCCAGCTCCGATGTGGACGACACCAATTCCGATAGACCGTTGAGCAGGTTGCGCACATTGCCCCGCAAGGCTGGATCGCCGGTTAAGGTGTCCACATCCGCCATAATTTTTTGGGCACTTTGGAACACATCCCGAGCCGACTCGATGGTCTGCTGGAGGAGTACTAGATTTTCGCTGGTGTTGAGGCTGGCGGAAATATCCCGCAGGTCTTCGGATGCGATCGCAGCATTGGCCGCCAACAGCTCAACATTATCCACCAGGGTGCCTTCTTGAATTACCGGAGAGAGGGTATCCAGGGCCAGCCGTAGCTGACCGGTGCTGGCGCTAATATTGTCCAGGGTAATGGCCAGATTATCCTGGTTGGTGGCCAGAATGGCATTGACCTGGGTCAGGGTGGTGTCTAACTGAGCAGAGGTGGTGAAGGTACTAGATTCTAGCTGGTCGGCCGCCGCCGACACGGCAAGCAGTGTTTGCTGGGTAGAGGCAGACAGGGGTTTGATCTCCTCCCGCGCAGTGCCAGCCGCCAGGGTGAATTCCTTGGTTAAATCCACAAAATTGCCGGAAATTTGGCGAGTATTATCGAGGATGTCCTGCAACCCAGCCAGGATTTCTGGATCGGCCAAGGCTTCGGAAATTTTCTGGGATGATTCTAAAAGATCTTCATAGTTGACGCCGACCACACCATCGAGGCGATCGCCATCGCACAGGATCAGAGCGCTATTACACTGGCTTACCATGGGACTGGCGATGGCCTGATCAATCACGCTGGTCTCTAGTGGCGGTTGGATGGATATGGTGGTTTCACCAATCAGGCCGGACTGACTGGTTTTAATCACTGATTGGGCAGGAATGCGCAATTCACCCTGGTTGATTTGGATGGTCACCGTCACCGCATCGGAACCCGGTGAAATTTTGGTGATCTGTCCCACGGGCACCCCTCGATACATGACGGAGGAACCCTCCTGAAGCCCCACAGCACTTTCAAAATCCACCAGTAGCCGGTAGCTGCTCTGGCCGTAGCTTACCCCCCGCAGCCACATGACCAATCCCCCAAATAGGACTACCCCGGCCAAAATAAGCAGCCCCACAGAGCCTTCACGAATGGTTCTTGCACGCATGGTTTCCTAAGGGTTAACGGTAGATGGTACAGCCAGTCGAGATGCCCTGGGAGAAATTATACGGGGGGATACCAACGGGAGCAATTGAAAATTTCCATTGCATAGGATCCATTGGACAGGAGCCATTGGACAGGATCAATTAGCCACTCGAATGGGGCCGTCGGTGGCAGCGCTAAAAAACTGTCTTACATAGGGATTGGGGGTGTGATCTATTTGTTCCACCGGGCCCATCCATTGCACCGTTCCTTGATGCAGCATGACCACCCGGTCGGCGGTGCGTCGAATCGTACTGTCCTGATGGGTGACGATTATATAGGTACTACAGCCCCGATTGCTGTGAATATTGCGAATTAAATCTTCGATCACGGTGGAGGCGATGGGATCTAGCCCAGCGGTGGGCTCATCATAGAGTAGGACCGTCGGCTTATCCTGGGCCTCCTGAGGATTGCTAATGACGGCGCGGGCAAAGCTAACCCGTTTGCGCATACCGCCGGATAGTTCGGCGGGATAGCGATCGCAAATATCGGGCAACCCCACCATGGCCAGGGCCTGTCTAGTCAGCTCCCCAATTTCGCCCGTCGATAGGTCAGAGTGCTGATACAGGGAAAATCCTACGTTTTCCTGCACCGTTAAGGAATCAAACAGGGCTGCCTGCTGAAATACCATGCCGATATTGACTGGATCCTCGGCATCTTCAATCAGACCTTGGCGCTGTTGACCGGCAATGAAAATATTGCCTTGGTCAGCGGGCAACAGCCCGGCAATAATGCGCAGAATCGTAGATTTTCCGGTACCCGATGGCCCAATCAGGGCGACGGCTTCACCCGGTGCAAAGGTTAAATCGACTTGATCGAGCACCTGATTACTGCCAAATCGCTTGGAAATACCCTGAAGTTGAACAATGGGAGTATCGCCATCACAGGGAGATGGGGGAACAATCGCAGTGGGTTCTGGGACAGACATGGCATTGAGCAGTTGTTATAACTCACTAACGGGCTGGGGACAGCTTATGACAAGATAACCCATGGTTACGAAAAGGGCGTGAGAGACAAGCCTATGCTCTTATGGATCGGTTCAATAAGGAAATTTTTTGAGCGAAATATTCGCTTTGTATGGCAGGAAACCAAGGATTTGACTCCGGTCCATAATCGCTGGGTGCGCTGGCTTCTACCAGGTTTATTGGTAAAACGCTGGTTGTTTTTGAGCACCGTGGGAGTTCTAACCGTGGGCCTGGGGACCATGATTTGGCTCAAATTAACCCCAGTATTTTTTACCGTTCAGTTTGTGGAAACGGTGCTGCGCGAGATTACTCGGCTCATTCCCCGCTATGTTAGCGGCCCCTTAGCAATTTTATTCGGGGTGTCTTTAATCATCTGGGGCCAAAGCCGCACCCTTGGGGTCATTACGGAGGTTCTCCTGCCCAACAGCCAGGAAGCAAGCCTTTGGGATGCCATCGCCAACCACCGTAAACTCAACCGGGGGCCTAAAATCGTGGTGATTGGGGGCGGGACCGGACTCTCCACCATGTTGCGCGGGTTAAAACGCTACAGTGCCAACATCACCGCTATTGTCACCGTAGCGGACGACGGTGGTTCCTCTGGACGGCTACGACGGGAAATGGGAGGGCTCCCCCCTGGGGACATCCGTAACTGCCTAGCGGCCCTGGCGGACCAGGAAAAATTGGTCACCGAGCTATTTCAATACCGGTTTAGCAGCGGCAGCGGCCTCAGCGGCCATAGCTTTGGCAACCTGTTTTTATCCGCCATGAACGAGGTCACCGGTGATTGGGAAAAGGCGATTGCAGCCTGTTCCCAAGTGTTGGCCGTACGGGGCGAAGTGCTGCCCTCCACCCTGAGTGATGTCAAACTCTGGGCCGAACTCAGTGATGGTCGCCGCATTGAAGGGGAGTCGAATATTACTAAGGCCCGGGGGCGCATCATCAGCATTGGCTGTACCCCTGCCGATCCCCCCGCCCTGCCCAGGGCTGTGGCTGCCATCAAGGCAGCGGACTACATCATCATGGGACCCGGCAGCCTCTACACCAGTATTGTGCCAAATTTACTGGTACCTGAGATTGTCGATGCGATCGCAGCCACCCGGGTGCCCCGCATTTATGTGTGCAACATCATGACTGAACCCGGGGAAACCGACGACTACAGCGTATCCGAGCACATTCATGCGATTGATCGAGCCTGCGGCCGCCGTTTATTTGATGCGGTGTTAATCCAAAAACGATCACCGTCACCAACGGCCCTAGAACGTTACCGAAAGCAAGGGGCAGAGCGGGTGATATTTGATCGAGATGCGGTTATTGCCTCGGGGCGACGGATCGTCATTGCCAACGTCATGCACGAAACCGAAAATGGCACCATTCGTCACGACCCCCCTCGCTTGGCCAAGGTACTGATGCGCTGGCATTCGCGGGTTTATTAAATTTTTCTATCCAGCAAAAAAACGACGCGACACCCAGCTCAGGATGCCGCTGATAATGGCCCCTGCCATCAGAATGCCCATGGAGGGCATAAACAGGGGGTCCCATAGGCTATACCACAGGTCAAAGCCTAAGTTGACCTGGGCCGCCCGCCCCACTAATGCCGTCACAAACCAGACAAAGCTAGCTAGCACAAAAAAGAGATTAATCATTAATGCGGTGTTGAGCCAGTTGATCAGGCGATCTTTCATGTCAGAGGTATGTAGGGATATGGGCTTTGGGCAATGGCTATTATCTCGAACCTGGGGGACCTGAAGCAATGTTCAGCAATATTCAGGATTTAATTGTTCCGTATCCATCCTGGCCCAGCCGTTTGGACACGCCTTGAGATAGCGTTCAGGCAACCGCCCGAGTGATTTAGATATAGCTTTGCACCCATAGTCCTCACGGCAGGTAATCGCTATAAACCATAGATAGAAATAACTATAGAAACAGCTATGGAAAACACATAGTTTTATTAAGTTTATTAATGATGTATATGTTCGCTCAGGATGGTCTAAATACCCCTATAAAGGGTTAAAAAATCGATTATTTCTATCTAATTAACCATCATTTCAAAACCAGACAATCCTAGGTTTTAATCTTACAAACCCTAAAAAAATGTGGCCAGCCCATGGAGGTTGGCCACATTATAAAAGTTGAGTTCTACCGATTATCAGTGAGATGAGATGGGGGTCAAACCCCTTACATAGCATCCATATCAAGAGCTTGAGATGCTTGCAAATTGTCAGGATCAACGTAGTGACAAACAGCTTCGTCAATACAAATTAAAGCCCAACCAGACTTTTCAATTGACATCAATTCATAGGGGCCATCCTGAACAAAGAATCCCTTATGGTTTCTGGTTTCAGGTTTTACTTCCACGGCACGCTTATCCATTTTTAGGCTCCTTGCAACGGGGTGGGTTCCAATAAAAAGAAAACCTTATCGAAACCTTTTCTCAAGCTTATCAGTTCCTTTTTGCTTCGAGCGTTAAGTTATCTGACCAACAAAAACAGCTTGAAGATCGCGGGGATCATTGCCCCATAAACCTTACAGAAAGCTGATGCAGGCCCGCTAACACCCCCTAAAAAACGATGCTCGCAGCCTCGGTTACCCCAGGACTGCTTACAGAAATTCATGTTTTTTTGTAAACAGTCTCATCCGGGATCTTCAAGGAATCTTTAAAGAAAGACGCCTATCTGATAAGGGTTTCAGCTGTCAAAAATCCACTTTTCAACTCGTTTGAGGCTATCCCAATCAGGTTTTCTGGTTAATCCTTCTTTAAAGTTCTGGCGAATGTCTGCCTGCACTTCTTCAACGGACATCACCAGTTGAGTCGCTAATTCCACATGTTCCCGCACCCCTTTACGGCCACTGTCCAGGATGGCAATGGCCATATTGATATGGGCTTGGGGATCTTGGGGCGTAATTTTAATCGCCTTCTGGGCCGCCTTATAGGCCGCCTTAGGCTTATCGGCCAGTAAATAGAGCCACGATAGACAGGTATAGATGGCGCTGTTTTTGGGGGCCTGCTCACAGAGTTCTTTGAAGGTGGGAATTAATGTGTCGACACTCTCCCCGGCCTGGTAGCGGTTCAGACCTGCTTCAAACTGTTCGTCAATGGTTTGGCTCATGGGGAAAATAGGGATAAAAAACCTTCCTATTTTAAGCCGCCATAGGCCCTAGACGTGATCGAGACCTGATCTAGCCATGGTGTAAATAGCCCAAACCCAAGCAAACAAGCAAAAAGGAAAGCGCATCCGTTGCACTGTTCCAACGAATACGCTTTCCTTCTAATGGGCTGTCTAATGGGCTGTTTTGAGGCTACGCCATGGGATTAGACCTAGAACCAAGTACCTGAGCTAGGCGCTAAAGGATTTGCCACAACCACAGGTTTGATCCGCATTGGGGTTGGTGAACTGAAATCCGCCGCCAATGAGGGCATCGCTATAGTCCAGCATGAGGCCATAGAGGTAGAGCATGCTTTTCTTGTCGCAGATCACCTTAAACCCTTCGTAATCGAACACTTCATCATGTTCGCCAATGTTGTCCATCGTTTCAAAGTCCATGAGATATGACATGCCAGAGCAGCCTCCCTGGCGCACGCCCACCCGCAGACATAGGTTATCCCCCTGCTTTTCTTTCAGGGCAAGGACATGGGTGAGGGCCGCTGCAGTCATCATGATGCCCTGTTGCGGTTTGGTAGCTTGGGTCATGGTCATGGGTTATGTGCTTGGGTTACTGACGTTTAGAGTAAGGCTTTAGTCTAGTGTAGCTCAGGCATTGGTGGCCAGCGTTACTCGCTTTAATATCTGCAATAGTTGAACAAATCTATCGGGTCGTAGCCAATGGGTTCATTCTTTTCCACAATAGAGGCTATTGATGGCATTCCTATTGGCTAGCCAGGATGATCGCTAGATGCCACTCTGGGTCCATAGCCATAGCCCTCTTAAACTAGTTTATCCATGCCCCCATTGAGCCCGTTTACCCGCCGTCGTATTCAAAAACTGCCCCAGACCAGCAGCGTTTGGGAAGGTGGACGTTATTCCATGCCTGAATCGGAGGATGACGAGCGGGATTGTATTTTATGGATTGATGGCAACCAGGGGTATGTGCGAAGTGTGGAGGTGGTGCCTGCTGATAGCGGTTACGAAGCAGTAGCCCGGTGTTTACTCCAAGCCATTGAACACCCCAAAGGACCGGCGGAACCCAGTCGCCCCCATCGCATTGTGGTTAACGATCGGGAGCTACAATTCTTTTTGCGGGGCGTACTTCAGGATCTAGACATTGATGTGGTGTATGGGGCGAAGTTGCCCTGGGTAGATGAGATTTTTGATCATTTGCTGTCCCACATCAGTGCCCCCTTGCCGTCTTTGCCCGAGGCCTATGGTGAGCAGCTTGGTCAAAAGGCTCTGGCGCTCTGGCATCAAGCTCCTTGGTATCGCCTCAGTGAACAGGAGCTGCTGGCGGTGGAGGTGAATCGTTGGGATCTGGATACCCTCTATGTTTCTATTTTGGGTATGGCGGATGTGGACTATGGGCTGTTGTTCTATCGCAGTTTGGATTCCCTGTTGCAATTTCGTGAACGGGTGTTGAATAGCGACCATATGTCATCCCAGGGACTGCAGCAGGTGTTTCTCGACCAGGACTGTTTTTTTCTCAATTATGGGGTGGAACGACCTCGGCAGCCGGAACCCGATGACTATGAATTTGGCAGCATTCACCCCCTCGAAGGCATGCGCCATAACCTCGATGAGGCTGAAGCCACCAGCCTGATTGTGGTTTTAGAGGCCCTACAGCAATTTTTTGCTGCCGCACCCGATGGTCTCAATGTGTTGGAACCCATGGAAAAAATCATCCGGGTGCCCAATCCAATGGCGGGGGCTAGCCCTAAGCAATGTGCCGTGAAGGTGATGTCACTGCCGGAGGTCTCAGCTAAGTTAATGGCTGAGACTGAAGAAATGTTGGAGGCGGATGGGGACATGACTAGCATGCCTGTGCTCCACGATGATCTGGTCCCCGATGGAGCGTTGATTCTGCTGACTAAGCTATCTGGGAAGCGGTTGACTCAACTGCAAACTACCCTCACTTATTATCAGCCTCTGGTCTCGGGCAACTCTAATAGTTCCAGGGCCGATGGTTCCAATGCCGATTGGCCCGTGGTGATCATTCAGACATCACGCCCCAAGGCCATGGCATTGATTAAGCGCCTTGAGGGATTGGGCGGCATTCGGGCCATGTGTTTTAATCCTGGACACGATCCGTTTAACCAACTGACGTTTCAATTGGGCATCTGGCAGACGGAGGATCGCAGTCTGCATCTGTTCCACGAATACGATATTGCTGAACAGCACCATCGCAAAGCCTTGGATAAATGGGAGAAACAGCAACTGAAAAGTGGTGGCTGTTGCGGTGTAATGATTGCGGCTGGGGTGACCGGGCGGAATCGGGGAAATCCTCAACCGAAGGATATTATCGCCTTTTTAGAAGTGGACTTTTGTGCCCCCGATGCGCTTAATTTAGAGCCGTTAGTGTTGAGCTATTCGATGTAGTAAGTCTGGGTAAATGTGAATAGATTGTCTGGCCCTACTGATGGTCCCACTGAAAGACGGCGAGTAGAGCTACAGGCTGATGGACATGACAAGGCCCGTTAACAGGAATTGATGGCGGGGCACTAGGGTCAAACTGGGAATGGTGCCAGTGTGGATCAGGCCGATTAGGAAAAATGGAGTCGGGGCCAACGGGTTAGGAAGCTTTAAAGCCTGGGACAGCTTTCAACGTCAACCGGGCCAGCGCAGTAAAACAACCTCTTCCCGCAGATCTACCTCGGTTTTAGAGGCCCGACGCGTGCGGAACAGATCAATGCCCATCAGTTCGTAACCTAGATCTTGGGCAATGGCCGCTAGGAGGGAGCCGGTGGGAATATGGACCTGCAGGTAGGAAGCCTGTTCTCCAACAACATAGGCTAACTGAGCACCGGGGCGGAGGCGCGATCGCAAATTAGCCAAATGCCGCGCCATACCCCCAAAGTAAAGCGTCGTAGCCCGAGAATAGAGTCGTGAGAAGCCGCTGGTTTTACCCAATTCTGCCCGCCGTTGTTCAATGGTATGGGCAATCTCTAAAATCCGAGGATAATTTTGAATCCACTGATCATCATCATCATCCCGATAGACACTGCGACTATTAGACCGCACCAGGGTGTGCTTAACCGCCTGAAGGCCAGCCTTATCCTCTAAAAATCCCAGTAACACCGACTCCAATCGAGTGGTGCGGGTATAGTCTTTTTCATTAGGATACGGAGGAGAGGTGATCACCACATCCACAGAGCCCGGTGCAACGTGCAGCTGAGGTTGACGGGCATCCCCCAGCTTAACCACCGCAGGCTGGTGAGCTACAGATAGTTTGTTGAGAGCCTGCAAATCCTTAGCCATGAGCTTGACCTGACCTAACCAATGGTCAATTACCTGGGCATCTGACTTATGCTTGCGGGCAACACTCACCTCCGGCGCAAACCGTAGATTACTCGCAAACACCGCAGAGTTAGCCAAGGCCAGACGATAGTGGTGCCATTCCCCCTGGGAGCCTTGGCAGGCCCGATCAATGTGCCCTAATAATGTCAATACTTTTTGCAAAGGCCAGGGACTAATGGCATTTTTGAACAGTAGAGCCGTTGCTTTCGGCGCTAGGGTAGGGGACAGATTAGGAATTAACGCCAGTTCGTCACGGACCACTCCCGCAATGGTCTCAGCCTTCTGACAGAGGGGCTCAGCCAAGGGAGACCAATCTAGCTTTACGGAACAGGCAAAATGAGCCATGGGATTAGCCTCAATACCCAAGGCCCTTAAACCCAGCTTTTTCACCTCCACCAGGGTGGTACCCGTACCCGCAAACGGATCTAAAACAACAGTCTTTTCCGTAGCCTGAAAGTGCTGTAAATAATGCCTGACCAAGTGAGGGGGAAAAGACAAAACAAACCGGTACCAGCTATGAACAGCCCGATCTTTAGCACTAAGCTGATTGCGAGCTTTATGACCCAGCTCAAGACCGAGAAGATCTAAATCAGACAATTTATGAAGGTGCCTTAGCAACTATAAACATGGCTTGGTCCTGGACAAATCAGCTAAAAACTTCAAATTCGTAAGTAATGAGACCCAAGGAGAGACAGAGAGTTTGATACCTTAGTCAAAGGGAGCGAGTCAACGAGTTAGAAGAGACAGTATAACGGACATCATCGTACAGTACAGATGAATTATCTTACCAGGTATACCCCAGTGGATTACTAGTCTAACCCCCCAAAATCGACTGTATTTATCCCTACCATGTGACATTACTGACGATGTCAAATCAATTTAGGTGAGACAGTTCCGACAGAATAAACAGGAGCTAGCCCTACGCTTCTCAAACTTAGGTCGCTATCACATTACCGGGGGTGTTACCAACCTGGCCCGCCTAGGCACACTAAGTTTAGTCCTTGTGATGTGGTTAGGCTATCGACAGGCCCCGGTGCTTTGGGTCGTACTGATGGCGGCAGGCATCCTGTTGATCCTGTTGGAGCCCTTTTTGCCATCGCTCCACCCCGAGGTGGCCACCTGTATTTTCAATAAGGCATTTAACCGCTTGACCGTTGTCCACGAAATTCCCCGGGGTCGAAAACGTCAGCGACAGGTAAATCACTATCGCCTGAGTCACATTGAACAGGTAGAGGTCTATCGTCAACGGTTAGGGCTGTGGCGCTCCGGGTATGTCATGGTCATCCAATTATCGTCCCCAACCCATACGATGATTCACGTCAACGGGTCATCCGATCAGGTCCTCATTCAAACGGGGGTGGCTCCGACTCTGCTGCTATCAAAAACAGTGAACTATTACCTGGGTCGACGGACCACCGTAGATTGGTCCTTTGTGGAGGTGCCCCAAGGGATCAACATGGTTGCCTTGGGCCGACGCATCGTTGCCCGTAACTCCATGAAACGATTAAATAAAGTCGATCTGCGGCATTTGGCCTATTTGATTGAGCAGTTTATTTGGTCACCCTAACCATACCCATACCCAAATTTGTGTTATTCCCAACGCCACAGTAGCCACTAAAATTAGTCAACGCATTGGTTCGCTTAATGATCAGCGGATCCGTTGCAGCTGAAATCTGAAACGTTAGCGCCCCAAGACAACCAATATCTGTTTTGTTATTACCCAAGGCAACCGTATGCAAATCAAAGGTTGTGACCACAGCGGGGGTAATAATATCAGGGGCAAAAACCAGCTCGCTGTAGCGGTTCTAGCATTTACGCAAACTGTGAAAAACTACATCACGGGTAGGCAGGGGAGAGTCTTGGCCATCCTGGTGAAAAACCGCGGTAAATCAGCAATTCCAAATTCCAGACTACGGACATTTTGTCATAGCAGGAATGCCTTCAGGCGCAGCGATTCCAAATGGATAGTCAAAATCTAGGGCAACAGCCAGTATAGTCAGCATAGTCAGCAACGGTTCAAGGCATCCTACAGATGACAGCACTATCGCTCAGTTTCGACGGTCTACTGAGCACCCTTCAATCAAGTATAGGAACCCTATCAGACCCGAGAAAGCCAAGCAATAGCAGGATTTATAGTCTGAGGGATGCCATGTTGGGAGCCTTTGGTGCTTTCTACATGCAAAGTAGCTCATTCTTAGACTATCAACGTCATCTCGACAGCAGAGAAGGTCGTAACAATGCAGAAAGTCTGTTTGGTCTCACCCAAATACCGAGTCTCGAACAGATTCGCAATATCCTCGACCAAGTCGCCGCAACGAACCTGTTCGAGATATTTGATCGAATTTATCAGGCTTTGGAGCACCAGGGATACCTAAAAAGCTTCGAGGTCTTAGGGTCAAATCTCTTGGTCGCCCTAGACGGCACGGAATACTACAGTTCCCAAAGCATCAGCTGCCCCTGCTGCTCTACCCGCACTTCTCGGAAAGGGGAGGTCACGTACAGTCACAAAGCTATTCTGCCGGTGATTGTGACCCCTGCTCAATCCGCCGTGATTTCGTTGTCCCCGGTGTTTATCGCCCCTCAAGATGGGCATGCGAAGCAGGACTGTGAGCAAGCGGCGGCTAAACGCTGGATGGGGGCTCATCAACCCATGGCTAGGGCGCGCAGCGTGACGCTGCTCGGCGATGACCTTTTCAGTCGTCAACCGATGTGCGAAGACGCTATCAGCAATGGATTCAACTACATTTTCGTGTGCTTGCCCGAATCGCATCCGACGCTCTATGACTGGATTGCCTTCAATGACGCCAATGGCAAACTAAAGACAGTGAAGCGGACGGTGTCAAACGGCAAGACCGATGAAATTTGGCACTATCGCTATCTCAATGACGTGCCCTTACGAGCAGAAGACCCCAGCTTGTCGGTCAACTGGTGTGAACTCACCGTCATCCGTAAAAGCGACGGGCAGCGCCTCTATCTTAACAGCTGGATTACCCATCATCCCTTGAATGGGCAGCGGGTGATTGAAGTGGCCACCGCAGGCCGCTGCCGATGGAAAACAGAAAATGAAAACCACAATGTGTTGAAAACCAAGGGGTACCACCTAGAACATAACTTTGGCCATGGCAAGCAACATTTAGCGACCCTGCTGCTGACGCTCAATCTGCTGGCGTTCTTATTCCACACCGTGCTCGGCTTAGCGGATGAACGCTATCAAGCGATTCGACAAATTCGAGGGACTCGGCAAGGCTTTTTCCAAGATATCTTGGCGCTCACCAAGTATCTGTACTTTGATAGCTGGAATGCCTTGCTAGAGTTCATGTTGGCTCCTGCCCCACCGAAGAAAGCTATGCGGCGACGACGCTCAAGCCGAGACACGTCATAACACTCACTAGCCTCGCCCCAGCGGGGCTCTCCTTCAACCTTGGCGCTCACATTAATGTCCGTATGTTGGAATTTGGAATTGCTGGCGGTAAATAGTCCTTTCTTCTAGTCATCATCAGCTATGTCCGGGGAAGTCAAAGAGCAGCCAGCAAACAACCCCGGTCTATCTAATGGACAGAGTTAGACCGGGGTTTAGCAGACTAAAACGGGTAATCCGGATGTCGTATTCCGTAGCCTGAGGATATTCTTTCTCCGCTTTAAATAGGGCGGTGTCATGGGCATCGGTTCGACCGCTTGCATCTCGTAATTGTCTGGGGCCATCCTGGACCCAGGGGAGCATCCTGCACCCAGGGGAGCATCCCAGCTGCTCAATAATGTAGAGATGAATTAAACGTTGACTCGGCCCCCTAGGCCAAAAGCGGTGCGGTATGATATCACCCGAATAGCTACGCTCAAACCCTTGAGCGTAACTGGACCCATCAACGGAGAGCAGTTGTGACTATCTACATTGGAAATTTGTCATTCCAAGCCACGGAAGACGACATTAGGGACGTGTTTGTCGAGTATGGCGAAGTTGCCCGCATTACCCTGCCCATAGATCGCGAAACTGGCAAGCGCCGTGGCTTTGCCTTTATCAATATGGTGAAGGATGAGGAAGAAGATCTGGCCATTGCCGAACTAGATGGGGCTGAATGGCTGGGCCGTGAACTACGGGTTAACAAAGCCAAACCCAAAGGAGACGACAATAGTCGACGTCCTAGCCGTGGCAGTAATTTTTCCCGTAATCCGCTTTAGCTCGGCTCAGACTCAAAACTCAATGACCATCCCCTCATGGGCCAACAATACTTCAGGGCCACTGGCTTGGAGCTGATGGGCCAAGGCATTTAATAGGGTGTCGTTTTGACGAGGACCGTAGTGAACCATGGCAAGCTGCTTAACCTGTGCGGTTTGAGCCAGTTGAATTGCAGCCTGCCATGGCTGGGGTGAGGGATAAAGATTAATTTGATCACACATATCTACGTACATGCCGTCGTAGATCAACAAATCAGCCTGATGGGCTAGAAAAAGTAGGTTTTCGTCAATGTGCTCGTGGTCAGTATCGGTGGCATAGACCACTGATTTTCCTTGGTAATTAAGTCGGTAGCCCAGGGCATTGGTTTGGCCATTGAGGCCAATGGTGTCAATGGTAATATTGCCAATACGAAGGGTGCCACCGGGGGTGATGTCATGGAATGTGAGAGCTGCCTGCATGGACTGCAGTGGAATGGCAAACCCTGGTTTGAGCATTTGAGTCATCAAACACTGTTTGATGGAGGCCCCATTAGCAGCCGTACCGCCATAAATGTGAAACTCGTTGCCGGAGGCAAAGGCCGGTAAAAAGAAGGGAAAACCTTGAATTCGATCCCATTGGGTATGGGTGAAGAATAAATGGCCCTCTACGGGTTTAGGTGTTTGGCAAAGGCTGTCACCCAAAACCCTGAGCCCGGTGCCTCCATCGAAAATAAACCGCTGCTGATCAGCCAGAATTTCGATGCAGCACGTATTGCCACCATAAAACGCTGTGTCGGCACCGGGCGTTGGCACCGAACCTCGCACACCCCAGAATTTTATGGAGAGGGCCGACTGATGCTGCATGGTGACTTCTTTGCCTGACATGTAGGCAGATACACTCACAGCATGTATTCCCAAGTTGTATGCGTACTCATAGATGTTTGGTCGTTCCCAACACGACTAACCAATATAAATAATAGGCACCACAGAGACACATTTTATACGCATGATGTGTCTCTGTGATGCTTATAGTCCTCTATTCAGTGAGTATTTATCACCAACCGGACTACTTGGCGGCAGCGATACACTGCTCAACTAGGGGTTGAACCGCGTCTAATCCTTTCCAACCTAGAATTTCAGTTACCTTGTTCTCTAAATTTTTATAGCTTTTAAAGAATTCTGAAATTTCATCTAGTCGATGGGGTGCAACGTCATCGAGGGTTTTAATACCGACATAGCGGGGATCTTTGTCAGGAACGCATAAAATTTTCTCATCACGATCGCCACCGTCGATCATTTCGAGCATACCAATGGGTCTAGCAGCAATCACACAACCTGGAAAGGTGGGCTCATCCATTAACACCATGCCGTCCAGGGGATCACCATCATCAGCTAGGGTGTTGGGCACAAAGCCATAATCATAGGGATACTGCACCGATGAAAAAAGGACACGATCTAGGGCAAAGGCATTGATGTCCTTATCAAACTCATATTTATTCTTGCTACCGCCTGCGATTTCGATCAGGACGTTGATCAACCCAGGTTTGGGCTGAGCAGGAATACGAGATAAATCCACGAAATTTCTCCAACTACTTATGAATAAATGGGATAAATCTGAATAAACCTTATCGAGGCCCAGAACTAGAGTTCTGCCCTAGGAGAAACCACAGGTTTCAACTTGGACGAGGTTTAAATCGTCTATCCCGATAGCATTTTAGGAGAAAAGGGAGTCAGCACCTATGGAGCAGCCAGATCTTATTCGTTAGTTTGTATGGCTGAGTAGGGTAAACCGCTCAGGTTGTCTATGGTGGGTGAAGAGAAATAGGCAACCGTAAACATGGGAAGGGTCAATGTTGCTAGGGCAATAAGCATGCCCAAAATTTCTGCAAAGGTACTGTGAGGAGTTTCGGAATTAGACTCTAACTGACTGGCAGATTCCATGCTGGAGAATGTACAAAAAATGAATGAAAAACAATGGGTTTCTATGCAGGTAGGGCATTGAAACCAAGGAAAAAATTGAATATTGAAAATCAATCCTACGGGGGTCTAGTCATGGAGAATTGATTTTTGTGGATTATTGAGTGACAACATCCGCTTGGCTAAACATCAGTTTATGGACGCTAAATTCATGTAAGCAGAGGCCAGAAATTGACACTTACCTGACAGTGACGACTTGCCTTAAGGTTAACACTGCTTTGCGGATCTGGACTGGGCGGATTAACGTGTATGAAAGATTGATGTTTTTTACGGACACCTATTGTCATTGGGCGAAATTGGGCGCTACTGATCCCTGGGTTGACATGTCTAAGGTTCAGGGGATTTTTCGATCAGTTCCCGAATAATTTTGAGTTCCTCAAGCACCTGTCGTAGCAGTTGATGGGTGAGGGTCTCTGGAGATTGGCTGATTTCGATGGTGACTTGCTTGATGCCGAGGACGTCTTGGGCAAAACGAGCCACCTCATTGGGGTGGAACATGAGGGGATCTTCTTTGTGCTGCCTGGACTCTGGATTCAGCCGCGTATGGTCAAAGGGAGGATTGAGGATCAGCGCATCGGTATTGGCATAGCGATAGACCGATGCGCGGGAACGGTTAAGTACCTTTTGGACGGATTCGACCGTCATCAAGTTCTGGGGATCGGTCTCGGGGGAAAGTTGAGGCTCGATAGTATGGATGGCGGTGGTTATACCGTCAAAAACATTGGCTAAGTCGGACATGGGCGACCAATCTCTGGTTTATAGCTAGACACACTCTACTCATATTGAGCCTCATGTCAATACTTTGGTGTCTATTGCTAAGACAGTTGGCCAGGATCGGAGGCAGTAGGCAACGGGCTATGCCAGCATCAGAGGCGCTGCGTTGATGAGTGGGTCTGTTAAGCCTAAATTTGAGATTAGCGATTTGGCTTAATGGATGCAAATACATTGTCTCAAAGTAAGGTTTAAAATCTCTTGATTAGTCTAAAAAAGAGACTTGTTAATCTCAAATTAACTCATTAAGGACTAGCGGGGGCATTCAAGCAGATACCTACGGTTATGAATTGATGGGCTAGCGGCAAATCCATGGCACGTAGGTTTGCTCTGTGCGGTAGGAATAATGCTTTAAGCGAATAGCGCGTCTCGAACCTGGTCTAGTAGTTTCTTAGGACGAGGCTCGGCTTGCATGGGTAGGTAGTCTGGCAAGCGCTGATGAATAAACTCTAAACAGATTGGGCATAGAATAGGAGGAATGATTATATTGAACCATTCCTCCTATTTACCTATATAAGGATCTTAGGCGGACGTAATTCCACCTATTTGCCCCAGAAAGGATCTTAGGCTGAATTATTTCCACCTAAGATCCCAATACGGGATCTTAGGTGGAAACTTCCCCTCTAAATAATAGTTATGCGTCAGAATCCAATGCCTGTATGAACGACAGCAACATCAAAAGTGCGTTTCCGACTAAAGCGTTTGTCACAACACTTGTGGTGAACACCATTTGGATCAATGTCTCCGAAGTGTTTCGATATTTCGTATTTGTGATGCCCATGATGCGCACCGCCCTCTCCAGCGTTGAAAACGTCGCGCCCATGAATGTGGGCGTTTTTGCAATTTGGGGTTTGTGGGATACCATTCTGGTCCTCACTGCTACATTATTTGTTTGGTTATTCTTGGAGAGATTTGGATACGGAAGACGAAACGCGATGTTGGCGGGGGGCCTTTTCTGGATGGCAGTGTTCGTCATCTTGTGGCTTGGCCTGCTCAATATGAATCTTGCAACGCCCAAAATACTTGGGGTTGCTCTTCCACTCGCTCTTGTTGAAATCGTTGTGGCTGCGATCATCGTCGATTGGGGAATGAGACCAACGCCACAACAGACGCATAACCACGCCGTGAACCGAAGCGGCGAAGTCGGGCGATTTTGAAAGAGATGGAAGCGATCTCCCTTTGCGCCTTTAGTTGAGTTACCGAACGCCCGACAGTCTGGGGTGAAAGGCGATTACCGAGTATTCAAATTGTTGGGTGGCTGGGTTGAACGGGCAAAGATCATGTTTTTGGTCAGCTCAGTCGATACCGACATAGGTAATACGTGACTAGCTGTTGGCAATCTGCTGCAAAAGCAGTTGAAACATAATTCTTGGTTAATTTTCTTGACCTACGATCGCATTCCTGGACTTAGAAACCGAACAAGTTGTTGAGTTGTTTCTTGAATATCTTCAGCGCTATTGCTTTTGAGTAATCCGTGGGGTTGTCCCGCTTCAGTCAGCACCCGAATTAACGCGGCAATCACGAGATCAAATTTCCAACTGAGTTGCGATCGCGATTGCTCAGGTAGAACTCGCTGCAATACATCCAAAAATGCTTCAGTTACCGCTGCAAACTCATTGCTCACAATACTCTGAATCGGTTCCGGCTCGGTACGACAACGCCCCATAAATTTAGCTCGAACCAATCGAGTCCCTGAATCCTGAGACAAAATCTCCAGAGAAGGTTGCAAAATCGCCGTCAGGATGGTTTCAACCGACGGTAGCTCTGAACCTGCTTTAAGCTCAGCCAACAGGAGCAACTCGCGCTTTACCACCGGATGGGCAAACCTTACCACGACTGCACGGAATAACTCTTCCTTCGAGCCAAAATGATAATTAACTGCCGCCAAGTTAACTCCCGCTTCGCTCACAACATGGCGTAAAGTTGTGCCAGCAAAGCCGCGCTCAGCAAATAGCCGCTCAGCAACCGTGATGATTTGCTCTTTAGTATCAATTGTTGAGGCAGCCACAGATTTCTATATCAGTACAAGTTTATTAATAGTAGTCGATTGCCTGTTAGCTTAATTTATCCGCTGACAGGCGAGCTTCGATCCTGAGCCAGCAATTTCTTGCGATTTTTTCAAACGTACGTTTTAATATTAAACAAGCGTTTGAATCTACCCAGTCTGCAATATTTTAACTCATGCTCTACAATCTATTGCTTGAATACTTTTTGAGCTTTGAAGTGGGATTGGTAGTATCTGATTTAGATCGAGTGCTTCAAACGTTTGTTTAAATTCTGCAAATCTGTTATGGCGACCGAAAAGACTGAAGGATTGAAGTGCCCAGTCGCGTATCTGCGATCGCTGGAGCAGTTTAATCCCTTTACCCCGCAATTCAATTAGGAGTTACTGGTCTGACATGATACAGAGTCATCAGGTCGGAGCGATCGGCGGAAGATTGGCTTCCAGGTCACTTGTCGCGATCGGCGCAATCCTGCTGCTTGGCGGTGGTGGAGCTTACATGGTGTGGCGATCGCAAATCACTTCCACCCAACCTGCTCAACCCGAAGCGCCTCCAGTTGTTAAGACCGTCACTGCACTGGGCTACCTGGAACCGGGCGGACAGGTGATTCAGCTATCTGCCCCCAATTCTGGCGGCGGTGTCAATCGCGTTGAGCAGCTTTTGGTCAAGCAGGGCGAGGCCGTCCAAGCCGGACAGGTGATTGCCATTTTAGACAGCCGCGATCGCCTGCAAGCCTCTCTAGTCGAAGCCCAAAAGCAGGTGAGCGTAGCCCGATCAAATCTGGCAATTGTTCAGGCAGGTGCAAAACAAGGTGAGGTGAATGCCCAGCGAGCAGAAATTGCGCGACTGGAAGCACAGCGGCAAGGCGACATTCAGGCACAGGCGGCAACGGTTGCTCGCCTCCAGGCCGAACTACAAAATGCTCAAGTCGAGGCACAGCGCTATCAACAGCTATATCAGCAAGGGGCGGTTTCGGCTTCGCTGCGAGACAGTGAAACCTTGACGCTGACGACTGCTCAGCTCAGCTTGGAAGAAGCACAGGTAGTATTGCAGCGGATTCAAACGACTCGATCACCAGAATTAGCCGCTGCGGTTGCCACGCTTGAGCGGATTGCCGAAGTGCGTCCGGTCGATGTGGCAGCGGCGCAAGCACAGGTTGAGCAGGCGATCGCAGCCGTGCAGCAGGCCCAGGCACAGCTTGATCTGGCAACGGTTCGCGCTCCTCAAGCGGGCATGGTGCTGGAGATTCATACCCGTCCGGGCGAGTTAATTGCCGATGAGGGGATTATCGAACTGGGGCAAACGCAGCAAATGATCGCCCTGCTTGAAGTTTATGAAACCGAAATCGGTAAGGTGGAGCTAGGACAGACCGTGAAGCTATTTGCCGATAGTTTTCCCGATGCACTGACCGGCAAAGTGGTCGAGATCGGGGTGCAGGTGAAGCGTCAAAACGTCGTCAACTCCGATACCTCTGCCAACATTGACGCTCGCATTGTCGAGGTGCGTGTCGAGCTTGATCCCGCCTCGGTTCAGAAGGTGGCCGGACTGACCAACTTGCAGGTGACAGGAGAAATTCAACTATGACGCTGATTTCACCTAAACTGCCGGGCACGCCATCCTCATCACTGTCTCGCTTGTTGAAGGGCTTTGGACAGACGATGCGAGATCGCACCCCCTTAGGCTGGCTGCAACTGAAGAAAAACAAGGGGCGGCTAATCGTGGCGATCGCCGGAATTGGCTTTGCCGACCTGTTGATGTTTGCCCAATTGGGCATTCAAGCGGCACTGTTTGACAGCAACACGCTACTCAATCGCGGCCTGGATGCGGATATCATCATCCGCAGCGCTCAATATCGCGACTTAAATTTGGCCGATACCCTGCCCCGCCGTCGTTTGTTTCAGATTAAAGATATACCCGGAGTGCAATCTGCCGAACCGCTATATGTTTCGAGGGTGGTTTGGAAAAATCCACAGACGCGCCGCCGAACGCAGTTAACCTTAGTGGGTCAAAGTCTCGATCGCCCCGCCTTGACCTTTGAGGAAGTCAACCAGAATCTCGACAAACTCAGGCAGCCCGATACCTTTTTGTTCGATCGCCTCAGTCGCGGCGAGTATAAAGATGTCGTCGCTCAAGTTACCGCAGGGCAAGCGGTCGAAACGGAAATCGATCGACGCACAATCGAAGTCGCAGGATTATTTTCGCTAGGCGCTTCGTTTGCCACCGATGGCACGCTGGTTACCAGTCAAGAGAACTTTTTGCGCTTTTTCCCCGATCGCAGTCCCGGACAGATCACGCTGGGTTTGATCAAGCTCGAACCCGGAGCCGATGCAGAGCAGGTGTTGAATCAGATTCAGGAAATTTTGCCGCCCGATTCGATCGCCTCCACCAAACAGGCGTATGTCGATTTAGAGCAAGCGTACTGGCAGCAAGCCACGCCGATCGGGATTGTCTTTACCTTCGGCACGGTGATGGCGTTTGTCGTCGGTACAGTGATTGTGTTTCAGATTCTCTCGACCGATGTGAACGAGCATATGAGCGAATACGCAACGTTCAAGGCGATGGGCTACCGCGATCGCTATCTGCTGGTGATTGTGTTAGAAGAAGCAATCATTCTGGCAACGCTCGGGTTTATTCCCGGTTTAGCCCTTGCACTGGGGCAATATGCGCTGCTTCGTAACGCTGCTGCGTTGCCGATTGCCATGACGTTTGCACGCCTCTCGTTTGTCTTTTTTCTGACGATCGTGATGTGCAGCATCTCTGGCGTGATTGCTACGCGTCGGCTGCAATCTGCTGATCCTGCCGATAATTTCTAGGAGCCAAGCCGAGATGAATTCTGGTTCTTCAATTGCAACCGAGAGCGCAATTGCCACTGCTGATGTGATTCAAGTTGAGCAGCTGGATTACTTTTTTGGCAAAGGTGACCTGCGAAAACAAGTGCTATTTGGAATTAATCTTGCGATCGCATCTGGGGAAATTGTTATCCTCACAGGTCCCTCTGGTTCTGGCAAGACGACGCTGCTCTCACTCATGGGTGGCTTGCGATCGCCTCAGTCTGGCAGTCTTTGCATGCTCGGTACCGAACTGGTTGGCGCAGCTAAAACGGTTGCAGTCGAGGCGCGGCGATCCTGTGGCTATATCTTTCAGGCGCACAATCTGCACAGCAGCCTCACCGCTCAAGAAAACGTAATGATGGGTCTGGAAGTTCACGGCACTCATTCCCGCTCAGAACGCCGTGATCGCGCCCTAGAAATGCTCTCCCTGGTTGGGCTGGGGGAGCGAACGCAATACTATCCTGAAGATTTGTCGGGCGGACAAAAGCAGCGGGTGGCAATCGCCCGCGCTCTGGTGAGTCATCCCAAAATTGTCTTAGCGGATGAACCCACAGCCGCATTGGACAAAAAATCAGGACGAGATGTAGTAGAAATTATGCAAAGACTTGCTAAAGAACAGGGTTGCACTATCTTGATGGTGACGCACGATAACCGAATTTTAGATACTGCCGATCGGATTATCTACATGGAGGATGGGCGTTTGATTAACTCACCTGAGCCTGTGGCGATCGCTCCAATTGTCAAATCATTCTGACCTATCTGAAAGTGAATCGTGTTGCGATCGCGGAACCGATTCGTCGTTGGGGGTTTTTGACTCAAGCCACCACGAATTTAGCTCTAGATTCTAATATTGCTGGGGTGGAAAGTTGCGAACTGACCAGTCAGCGCTTTGCGATCGCAGCACCCCCGCCCCAAAGGTGTCCCCGAACCCTTCGTTGGAGCGGAATCAGAAACATCGGCTAAAATCAAAAAAGCCGCTCAACTTCACCGTTAGGTTGCTTAAGCTATCGGTGAAGTTGAGCGGAAAAGTTATCGATCAGAGATTCTAACAATGGCAATCTCTGAATTATGCAAAGGGGGACAATATGCGAGAACTCACGTATTATGTGGCTTGCAGTGTTGATGGGTTTATTGCTCATGCTGATGGCTCACACGATGGCTTTTCCCAAGACAGCGAATATTTTGCCGATTTATTTTCCTCTTTTCCTGAGACTGTTCCATCCCACCTGCGTGATGTAATGGGAGTTCACTCAGAGAACAAGGTGTTTGATATTGTTCTCATGGGAAGGAAAACCTATGAGATAGGTTTGAAAGAGGGTGTGACAAGCCCTTATTCACATATGAAACAGTATCTCTTTTCACGCACTATACGAGACAGTTCGGACGAGAGAGTTCAACTTGTTTCAGAAAACGCTGTTGAATTGGTTGAAACTCTCAAAAATCAGACTGGCAAAGGTATCTGGCTCTGTGGTGGGGCGAATTTAGCTGCTACACTTTTCGAGAATAGCCTAGTTGATCAGCTAATCCTAAAGATCAATCCATTTTTAATGGGTTCGGGTATACCACTATTTTCTGGAGTGATTCAGCAAGCTGCCTTAGAACTGACCAATAGCAAGATTTATGAAAACGGAGTTGTGATGCTCTACTACAAAGTAAAATAAAAAAATGGCACTCTGTTATTTCTGTGCTCCTCGCCCGTTCTTCAATGCAGGTAATGCTCCACCGTTGGTAAAGGCGTTTTCGCTGATTGTATAAACCTTGAGCAATCAACGTGAAATCATCTGTAATGTTCAACCGCAAAGTCTCAGGAATTTTATCTCGAACACTATGCGCGGTTACAAGGATTAGCCTCGCCGTCACTACCCTAGCAGAATTGTTGATTCCTTAGCGCCGTTAACCATTGATATGGTTGAGGCAGAGCGCCCCCATAGTGCATCAGTCAAGATTTTACAGCGATTATCGTAACCACCAGATCAGGAGCGCGATCGCCAACCCCACGGCAAACCATAACCCCCAGGTTTGCCATCGCTGCTGAGTTGCAATACTTCGATTCTGTTCTGCAATGGCTTTCTTGCATGGCTCAACCCTATGGTCAAGCTTTAATCCCGATCGCCTTGCCTATGAGATCTTAGAAGCCCTGGTGATACAAGCCTATCAGCAGAGTGACTAAGGATTGAGATGGTAAAAAGCAATCGCCACCTTTTGCTAGTTTTAGTAAGTTATGTGCTGATTTAGAGGTAATTGCTCATGTCTAAGATGCTCACCCTGAAACCGTTAAGCTGTGTCTTGACGGTAGCCCTAGTCACAACGACGATGCCACCCACAAATGCCCAGACGGAACCTTACCGTGTCGCCTGTGAAACGACAGCTTTTCTGAGTCAGGGAGGGAGTTTGACCTACCGATTGGCAGGCAGTCTGCC
The DNA here is from genome assembly GCF_034932105.1 of Leptothoe sp. PORK10 BA2. Classification (NCBI taxonomy): domain Bacteria; kingdom Bacillati; phylum Cyanobacteriota; class Cyanophyceae; order Nodosilineales; family Cymatolegaceae; genus Leptothoe; species Leptothoe sp. PORK10 BA2. Next base: position 26,303 of record NZ_JAYGIG010000040.1, read on the forward strand.
AGAGAGCGAGGAAATTTCTCAAAACCCGATTAGAACAACCTTGGCCCTAACGGTACGGTGGCAAGATCAAACGGATCGCGTTCAAACCTTGCTCAATGCTTCTGCTTTGAGTGATTATGAACAGCTGGCTCCCGATGCTGACTATTCTCAAGTGCCCTTTGAAGAAGTGTTTCGTGGTCAGCCCAACAATGCCGATTTCCTTTACGGAACACCCGTTTCCGTGCATGGACTCTACGTCAGTCTGCGTCCCACTAGCGGGCGACCTCAGGAGATTCAGACTGTTCACTACTTGAGTCCTGACGAATATGTACGCTCAGCGGTGGGCAACTGCCAGACTGCGAATGCTGATGATCTTGACAGCGCTATTGACGAGCAGTTGACGCTGTTACAAGACCGACTCCAAGCTGAGGACTGGGCTGCTGCTGATAGAGTAACTCGGCTGTTGATTTCCCCAGGGACAACCCGACTGCCGCCATATGATCCACTGGCATTTGATCCAGTATTCTTTCATCCAGAGTTGATTCATGCCATTGACCAGATGTGGCTAACGGCCAGCAACGGACGATTTGGTTTCAGTGTTCAGTTGCGCCTTTGGCAGCAAGCACTGGCCGATCACCCTAACAATCGTGACGCGGCTGTCAATGCCTTTCGCGATCGCATCGGCTGGAAACTTGCGGCTCCTCGCGCTGAGGTTGACTTCATTAGCAGTGACTGGTTGAATGAGTCGGAGCTGACCTACTCCTTGCAGGCTCCGGCTGGACATCTACCCTGGGCTGGGGCGTCGGATGCGTTCGTGCAATCAGTTGCAAATCCACCGCCAGAAATACATTGTGGCGTTTGCACTGTCGATGCCATACGGCTGCGCGACGGGTACTTCTATCTCTACATTCCTCAACTGATGGGACGGGTGTCGTTGTATCTAGACTTGCCAGTATCCGGTGCCTCGGAATCGTTCCAGTAATTCTTTAGCTATCGTAACTACTCAGGCTGGGGTAGGAGAGTTATAGGGTTTCCAGAGAACAATCCCATGAGGGCATCCAGAACGTTATGCCCCTGTTTGCGTAGAGTGGATAGGTAACCGCGAATACGGCAGAACATCCG
>NZ_JAYGIG010000041.1:0-27211 GCF_034932105.1 Leptothoe sp. PORK10 BA2
AAATGTGGCACCCACGCCAAGCGCATGAAAGCAGGCTGGGATGACCGATATCTGCTTAAGGTATTGGCTCAAGTAAAGGCTTCTAGCACTTCACCCAAATTGTAAAGAAACGTATGCGTTCGCCCTGCCCATGGGTTGATTCCGCTCAATTCGTTGAATCGTTATTCCATCATCAGTAGTGTCATACCGACTCGCAACATCCGCTAAGCTTTCCCAACAATCACTACTGTGGGTTGTTGCAAAAATTTGAACATCCAGTCGCTTGGACACTTCCCAAATCAACTCCCACATTTTATTCATTGCACTGAAATGAAGACCAGTATCAATTTCATCAACGAACAAAAATCCATTAGAGGCCTCTACAGCTGCCAATGTCAGTCCTAGCATTCGCCATACACCATCCCCCATACTCCCAATAGGCATCCGACTATTATTAGCACGAACTACAAAGCCTTGTCGTGACTCTTCTAAGGGATTGTAGGAAACAGAGCCAACTGAAGCAATGCGCTCAATCTTTGGTTCAACCGCCCGAAGAGCTTGATATACAGTTTCCTCTTCAGGAGTTAAAACAACGCGCTCAAACAATTCAATTACCTTTGGAACCGTTAAACCTGAAGAGGTCACAAATTGAGTTGTAAACTCACTCTTTTCTGTAGTCTCCATGGAGCCCAAGATATTGAAAGCCCCCATTCTCGCTCTTATAGATATAGAATTTATAGAATTTATAGATAGCCCACCTTGATCAGACAAATTTAAGGCACAACCACCTGTTTGCTCTTGTCCAGATGACCAGTCAAGAATCATCTGCAGGCTCTTAAAGTCGTCTAAATCATCATCAGTACCTCTAGGATCTATTTCCAGTCGGTTGTCAGAAGCCTCCCGGCGTCTCTTCATACGAAGGTCTGAAATAATAGTAAGCTTTTCAGATTTATCAATACCTCTAGATTCACCTAAGACTTCAATTTTATCTTTATCCTCTATCCCAATTTTATGATTATGAAAAAGATGACGAATATCTAATTCTTTTTCACTAGTCCGTTCATTCCATAAATATTCACCTCTACGATCAATCATGTCGGCAAGAGGTTTAAGATTATCGCGTGCGCAAAGCAACTGAATAGCCTCTAAAGCAGATGTTTTTCCACTATTATTAGCACCGACTAATAAGTTGATTCTGCCAAGATCATGCAGTTCAAATTGTCGAAAGCCGCGAAAGTTTTTAATTTTGACCGTTTTCAACATACAGGAACGAGCGTTTTCAGCAATGGGATGCTTGGTAGCAAACACATCCTAATACAAAAATAAGGAGCTGAAACTCAGCTCCTTACATAAAAGCATCAGCTCAGAATTGAGCTAGCAGCGTCAAGTTTTAGTAGCGGTAGCCACCACCAGAACCGGGCTTGTGAACGATGAAGCTCAGAATCTGACACTGCTTCACGTTATCGAAACCAACTACACGGATGTAGCAGTCGGGGTACTCAGATCGGCAAGCCTGGACTTCGTCCAGAACTGCACGGGTGCTCTTAGCATCGAACATGGGAAGCTTCCACATGGTCCAGTAATAAACTTCAGGATCAGAAGTTTCGTTGAACTCAACAGCAGGGAAGTAGCCTTGCTCGAGCACGTAATGGATCTGGCGCTCGATTTGAGCATCAGATAGGGGGGGAAGATAGGATAGCGTTTCGTAACGACGCTCTTTAGGCAGAGTTTTCATAATCTACTCGTCGGTATCGGTTTACAACGGCTGTTAAACAGCCCAAGATCTTCAATTACTAGGACAAGGATTCTCCATCGCTTGCATCAGCTTTGCTTTGCAACTCTTCAGAACTCATTTGGGTAATGCGTTCCAAATGCTGCTTGCGATGTTCGATATTTGCCTGTTGAATGCCCGTGATGACCATTTCTGGAAGAAACTCAGTGATCTCTTCCGCTAGGTGCTGACGAACAGTCATGACCCGTAGGGCCAAATCAGCCTGTTCCTGCATTAGGGAAGCAAGAAACGCTTCGCCATCCTGCAACTTCTCTCGGGCGGCAAACTCGTTGAACCAGTGAGAACGAGGCAAATTTGTCTCGCGCAACTGCCCCAGAACTACTCGAACCGCCTGATAGGTTAGATAGCTTGTCAGCGTCTTAGCCGTATCCTTTGCAATTCGCTTCAGGTCCATAGGTCAGCCCAATGCATTTTGTGCATTAAAGCAGGTTCAAACAGCTGATGCAGTAACCAAAGCAGCATTTTCAATGACATGACCAAGGGTATTGACCACAGCAAAAATCCTGCTGCTCCAGCTATTGCCATTAGATAGTGTCCATGGTCTCAAATTCGAACTTGATTTCCTTCCAAAGCTCACAAGCTGCAGCCAGCTCAGGAGACCACTTGCAAGCTTCGCGAATGATGTCGCCACCTTCACGGGACAAGTTACGACCTTCGTTACGAGCTTGAACACAAGCTTCAAGGGCAACGCGGTTAGCAGTTGCACCAGGTGCATTACCCCAGGGGTGACCCAGAGTACCACCACCAAACTGAAGCACGGAGTCGTCACCAAAGATTTCAACCAGCGCAGGCATGTGCCATACGTGGATACCACCGGAAGCTACGGCCATTACGCCGCCCATAGCTGCCCAGTCTTGAGTGAAGTAAATACCCCGAGACTTGTCTTGCTCAATGTAGTTCTCACGCAGTAGGTCTACGAAACCAAGGGTACCGGCGCGGTCACCCTCGAGCTTACCTACAACAGTACCGGTGTGAATGTGGTCACCACCAGACATGCGCAAGCACTTAGCCAGCACCCGGAAGTGGATACCGTGATTCTTCTGACGGTCAATTACAGCGTGCATTGCACGGTGAATGTGCAGCAGAACGCCATTGTCGCGACACCAGTGGGAAAGGGTGGTGTTAGCGGTGAAACCAGCGGTCAAGAAGTCATGCATGACGATGGGCTGGTTGAGTTCTTTAGCGTACTCGGCCCGCTTGATCATCTCTTCGCAGGTGGCGGCAGTCACGTTGAGGTAGTGACCTTTGATTTCGCCAGTTTCGGCCTGGGCCTTAGTGATGGCATCCGCTACAAACAAGAAGCGATCGCGCCAGCGCTGGAAAGGCTGAGAGTTGATGTTCTCGTCATCCTTAGTGAAGTCAAGACCACCACGTAGGCACTCATAAACCGCACGGCCATAGTTCTTGGCGGACAGACCGAGCTTAGGCTTAATGGTACAACCCAACATGGGACGGCCATACTTGTTAAGCTTATCGCGCTCAACCTGAATACCGTGGGGAGGACCTTGGAATGTCTTGAGGTAAGCAACGGGAATGCGAAGGTCCTCTAGACGTAGGGCGCGCAGGGCCTTGAAACCGAACACGTTACCAACCAGAGAGGTCAGAAGGTTGGTTACAGAACCCTCTTCAAATAGGTCAAGGGGATAAGCAACGTAGCAAATGTACTGATTGTCTTCGCCGGGAACGGGCTCAATGTCATAGCAACGACCCTTGTACCGATCCATATCGGTTAAGAGGTCGGTCCATACAGTGGTCCATGTACCGGTAGAAGATTCTGCGGCAACGGCTGCTGCGCACTCTTCTGGGGGAACCCCGGGTTGGGGGGTCATCCGGAAGGCGGCCAAAATATCTGTATCTTTTGGCGTGTAATCCGGTGTGTAATAGGTCAGCTTGTAATCTTGTACACCAGCTTTGTAACCAGCCTTCGACTGCGTCGACGTCTGAGAGTAAGACATATCTCCCTTCCTGTGAATCAAACTAGATGGCTTAGAACGGTTGCAACACCTAGGAAGGGAAGGCCAACGAATGCCTAGTACCTTCCTAGGTGGCCAAGTTCAAAAAATGGTATCGAGCAGCAAAAACTGCCAGACAGCCAAATTGACTGTTCTCCTTATTTCCTAGGCAGTTAGCGACTGCCTAATGCTTTAAGAATACTATCAGCGATCTGATAAGTTGAATTTTGGAAGTTCTGTATAGATTCATAACCTTTGTTTATGAATCTACGTGGAATAGCATTAAGTTTTCGAAAGATGAGCCTGGTTATACAGCACGTAGGGATTTGCTGATTAGCCAGACTCGGGTAAGCACCTTTGGTGCGAAATTACTATCCCATGGGGGTTGAGAAAGTCTTTTCTCTTTTAATAGAGTTTTTATATTTACTGATGAATGACAGGGGGACAGTAGTTGATTTAGATTGACACAGGTGCATGGGCACGCTATCAAAGGCATCAAGCTACCTGTTGGCCCATGTCGCAGGAGAAATAAACTCGTAGACCATGCTCGTAGACTATCTGGAGACGTTGCTGTGATTTCTGCCAAACAATTAATTCGCCTGGCCGTGGGTGCCACCCTGTTGGGAAGTGTCGTTTTGCCGGCGGGCGCTCAAGAATCAGACAGGAGTCCTCTATATACTGATCCACCACCCCGGGTTGAGCCTTTGCCGTCGGAGCGGCCTTCCCAGAGCAGTCCCCTGGCCACTGACTTTCAGGTGGGGGCATTGCAGTCAGACTATACCGGGAGTCTTTGGGTGGGGTCCCACCAGGGGTTGGCCCGGATTAATCCGGCGACGGGAGTGGTTCAGTCTCGGGTCAATGTGCCGAACCGGTTTATTGATGCCATGGCCCAGGATCGGGTGGGTCGGATTTGGCTGGGTACCTATGACGGTCTGGTGCGGGTGGATCCTCGCATCGACCAGATTACGGCGCAAAATTTTCGCCTGCCATCCAACCGGGTGTTGGATATGGTGATTGATGGGCGTGGTTTTTTGTGGGTGGGCACCGATCAGGGTTTGGCGTTGGTGAGTCCTGACCGGGGGCTATTGATGACCACATTGCAAGAGCTGCCGGGCATCAGTGCCAATGCCTTAGCGGTGGATCAGGCTGGACAGCTCTGGGTAGGGACCTTAACGGGATTAGTCCAGGTGAATACGGCCACGGCATTTATTTTAAATCAGGTATCGGATATACCGGGGAGCTCGGTGCAGACCATGGCCATTGGCCCCCAGGGGGAGCTGTGGGTGGGCACCTCCCAGGGATTATTTGTATTTGATCCAGAGACGGGGGCGTTACTCCGCTCCGTGACCACAATGCGCGGTAAAAGTGTGATTGATATTGCCTTTTCCGAAACCCAAAGTCTGTGGGTGGGGACGGAGAATGGGCTGTTTAAGCTTAATCCTTACAATGGGGCGATTGTGAGTCGAGTGCCTAATTTACCGTCGGATCAAATCCTCTCTTTGGAGACAGATGTGAGTGATAAACTCTGGGTTGGGACGACGGAAGGCTTAGCCTGGGTGAGTTTGACCACGGGTCGGGCGAATGTCCACACAGCCTTTGGGAGCCAGCGGGCTTTGGCCAACGATGGGAGTGAGGTGATTGACGGCATAACCCCATAGATGGCCTAGCCGCAAAACAGTGTAGGTGTGGCCTAATGGAGTAAGGGGTGGTTGGGCCACCTCTAGGTAAAAAGTGACTACGGTGTAAACAGCTATGGCCGTTACGGTTTCTCAGATTATCCAGTGGAAGCAGGAAAGGCGATCCATTGCGGCGCTCACGGCTTGGGATTATCTTTCGGCCCAGTTGGTGGATGCAGCGGGGGTGGATATTGCCTTGGTGGGTGATTCGTTAGCCATGCCTGTCTTGGGGTATGACACCACCATCCCCCTGACATTAGATGAGATCATGCACCATGCCAAGGCGGTACGCCGTGGGTTGACTGAGGCTTTGATGGTGGTGGATTTACCCTTTTTGACCTATCAGGTGAGTCCTGAACAGGCCCTGGCCAATGCGGGCAAGGTGATGAAGCAAACGGGAGCTCAAGCGGTGAAATTGGAGGGTGGTCAACCAGCGATGGTGGCTACGGTGGCTCGTTTGACCCAGGTGGGTATTCCGGTCATGGGGCATGTGGGCCTGACACCCCAGTCGGTGCATCAGTTTGGGGGGTTTCGTAAGCAGGGAAAAACCGCCGAGGAAGCCGAGCGAATTTTGCAGGAGGCTCAGGCTTTAGAACGGGCCGGGGCGTTCGCTATTGTGTTAGAACATATGCCGGCGGATGTGGCGAAATCCATTAGCCAGGTATTGGGCATTCCCTCCATTGGGATTGGGGCTGGGCCGCACTGTGATGGTCAAGTACTGGTGACCTCAGATCTGTGGGGGTTATCGGCCTGGCAGCCGCCGTTTGCAAAGCCCTTGGTGGATCTGCGATCGCAAGCCATCCAGGCCGCCCAGCAATTTTGTCACCAGGTCCGCCAAACCGAATAACCCCAGACGGTCTGGTAGGGCATCCACAAATGCAGCTAAGCTGGCAACGGAACTCGACCTGTCATTTTGCGGTCAATCCTTCGAACTACCGTTCCTCTCCAGACCCCAGAGATCTTGGGCGAATATATAAGTAACTTCTACAAGTAACTTCTACACTGACTGATTTATGGCGAAACTATCCACTGAACTTCAACACTATTTTTTGAATGCTCCCACTCTCAACCCCACTCCCCACGAATTAGCGGCCGCTGAAGTGGCCACGCCGGGTAGCAATGTCACCTTAAAAGAGCTGCTCACCCTGGGGGGTGAGCGCATCTTTGGTTTTTTGTTTGTTCTGCTGTCTTTGCCGTCGGCATTGCCGTTACCCGCACCGGGTTATTCCATTCCCTTTGGCATTGTGATGTTCTTGCTGGCGATGCAGCTGATTGCTGGGAGGGTCCAACCCTGGCTGCCAGAGGGCTGGTTGGATAAAGGGTTTGACCGCACAAAGGTGGTTGGGGTTATTAGTAAGGGCTTGCCCTGGTTACGAAGAATTGAAGCGGTGTCGAAACCCAGACTGTCGATGGTTTGTACGAGTCCGGTGGGACGGCTGGTGTTGGGACTTGCGATCGCACTCATGTCGGTCTTCATGATGATCCCGATTCCCGGCACCAACACAATGCCCGCCATGGGTATCTTCATCATTGGCTTTGGCCTCTTAGATGACGACGGTGCCATTAGCATCGCCGGACTGACCATGTGTACCATAGCTACTGGCGTAGTTGCAGCAATCTTTATCCTTGGTGCGGAAGTGGTGACCCAGGCCAAAGACTTGATCAGAAACCTGATTTTCTAGTCAAGGTATACCTGATTCATAGGGCCCTATGAATGGGGCCCTACATCAGCTCCGGAAACTCATAGATCACCACGCCCGAATCAGGACGATTGGAAACATCTGCATAGCCAGACTTGACCATCGATTTCAGTTCATTTTCGATGGTCTCAAACGACTGACCCGTTTCCATCACCGCTTGGGTGACCGTAATTTGTCCGCCGTGGAGTTTGGCTAGGCGCAGCAGCTGGACCATTAGAGTATCTTGGCTAACTTCCGCCGCCACCACCGGCTGCAGATCAAAGTTAGATGGCCGATCGCCAAAGAGCTGTCGATGGCGGTTTTCAGCCATGTCGGGAATTAACAACAGATCGATGAACTGGCCAAACCCAAATAACCCCCAAGTAAAGAACCACAGCAATCCCGAGCCAATTTTGCCGTTGTATAGTCGGTGTAGTCCGCCGATGCCAAACAAAAATCCTAGCCACAGCAGGTAGCTGGTGGTTTGGCGATTTTGAACTTTCTGGGATGGTGCGATCGCAGACATAACTCAACCGGGTGAAGGGCTACACCCAGTCCAAGTAGGACACAGTAGCTTTTTCTAGGAAAAAACAACCGTTCTGGACTTGGACAAGGTCTAATATCTCTAGCTTACAAAAGGAAAACGAAGAGCGTCCATAAAGATATGGTCGGGTTGACCGAACACAACCTACTACCTCCTCAGCCTTTGCCATAGTTCGCTGGCCTCTTCCTCACTCATGTCCAGCCGCTCGCGAGAATGCTCCCAGAATCGCTCCCACCAGTCATCGGGCTGGGTGTGGTCACCGTCATAGTCAGTGGGACGACCTTGACGACCGTCTAGCACCAAGCTGCCAACATAGTCAGCATCGTCATAGACTTGCTGAATTTGTTCATGGATTTCCCGCATGTCATCCGCCGAAACCACACCGTTGCTGGTGGCTTTGTAAAACTGCACAGTGACCCGGATGGGAAAATCAGGATCCCGCTCAATCGCCAAATCAGCAATTTCTGTAAAGGGGCCTTCCACTTCACCATGGCCAATCACAGCAGCTTCCACATCGCTACGTTGCTGCATACTGAATCCCGGCTCCGCTTCCATCAAGGCAGCAGCCGGCGCTATGGGAGCTTGAGGTAAGAAAGGCTGCTTTTGCTTCAGGGGTACCTGAATCAGCATCACCATATTGAGTCCAGCGGCTTCTGCTGCGGAGTCAACAGGGAGCTCGCCCACAGAGGGGACATCGCCCTCACTAGATTCCACTTGAAAATCACTCAGCCGCTGACCGGTCAAGCTAGTGCGTTCACCATTTTGGTTAAAGAACAGGCGTTGCCCCCAGGTGTGACCAGCATCAAACCCGTCCCGCTGGTTGTCAATGATAGTGGCGCTAGTGCCTTCGCGGGTAACTAGCAGGGTGAGAACGGCAGGGTCCCCAGGATAGGACTGGTAGTTGAAGAGAACGGGGTTAAAGATGGCACCCTCACCTTGGGGGATGGGCAAAAATGCGGCCTGGGCGCTAACTAGCACATGGCTATCGCGGTCAGCCAACAACGACTTTTGCGTTCCAGACCAGGAGTCGGGCTCGCTGAGATAGCTGCGCAGGTCGCCGAGAACATCCTTTAATGAGACTCTCTCCAGGTCATCTCCTTTTTCGTTACCGGTGAGGAGATAAAACTGATCCATGGGCACATCGCCCGTAATATCGGCAAAGTTGGGATAGCGAATCACCGGCATCAAATGCAGGGAGTATTCGCCCGTATCCGGGTCTTTTTGCTGTACCTGAATGGTCATGTCGCTGATGTTAGGGCCGACGGCGGAGTTGTCGTAGCGACCGGTGTCTTCCCAAGTAACATCCACAATGTCGAGGCCCCAGCGGTCAGCCAGGGTTTGGCTGCTTTGGTCATGGAGCATGGACCGGGTGCGTTCGATCACCTGACGATAGTCCGCAAACTGTTGGCGAAGCACAATCCGAGGAGTTTCTTGGGTGACGGAGGTTACATCAGCGGATGGGGAGAGCAAATTTGCTTTAGCCTGATGGGTGAAGCCCACCATGGCCATTGCTCCCAAGCCTAATAACCAAAGCCGCTTTGCCATTGTCAGATTTCCTTGTGAACGATATGCCTAGCATAGGAGGGGATACGACAGACTTTGGCTGGGTTACGGAAATTGAAACTATCGCAATAGCTGGAGGGAAATCACCACCTGGGCTAATGTCTCCATAACGAAGGTGGGATGTAGTTCATCAAGGGAAAAAAGCAGTAAGCATCAGCAATTTGGCGCAACTTGCTATGCTTTCCGGCTTAAGTCGTTGGTATAGTTCGTGGCTAGGACTATTACTTAAATCAACCTTTTGATGAAATGGTTAAGCTCTATTCTGCGACACGCTTGTAGTGCCAGCAATAGCGTCAACCCCTATGTCTGGTGGCATGGAGCCATGGAATTATCCGATACAGGTTACCTTTATACAAAAGATTTGAGGTATAAGACATTAGTCTAAGTTCTCTAGGTTACCGATGAAGATCTGCGTCACGGTTTCCTGGTGAGTGATGGCTGGGCTTGTATGGGATAGCTTATGTATAAATCAATTTTAATTTTTACCATAAGTTTTTCCTCAAAGGGCAGCACATTACAGAGGTTATTGCATGGGTTTACAGGCCGTTATTGAAGCATTACCTACAGGTGCGACAGAGCCAATCGTTGAGCAAAGGTTCACGCCTGCTTTTATCGAAGCTTTAGGCTTTAATGCAGACGAAATGGTTCCCCAGTTTAATACGGGAGCTGGCCCAGTCGATCACGCAGCCAGGGCCAATAGTGAAGACAATTTTTTTATTCAGACTCGTCAGAATCCTTACCTATATATTGAAGTCAAAGGCCATGACAGCAACCTCACAGAGGGGCATCCAGACTACCTTAGGACATTAACTCAGCTAAAACGCTACCTCCTCGCCCCTAACTCTGAGTCAGTTCAGTGGGGTATTATCACTAACTCATTACATGCTCAACTATTTCGTAAACATGGGAAGGTTATATACCCTGTTACTCCTTGCCTTGATTGCACAGAGATAAACAAAGTTATCCAAGATTTTCGCAGACGAATTGAAGCGACCCCAAGAGCTTTAACGGTAGCCGTCTACAACAATAAAGGTGGCGTTGGAAAAACTACCACCACCCTAAACTTAGCAGCTGCACTAACACTTTTAGGTAAGCGTGTTCTTATCATCGATTTTAACCCAAACCAGCAAGACTTAGGTGACGCGCTTAATTTGCCTGCGTCTCAGGGCCAGATGTGGCGAATGCTGACTGATAAAAACGCCGATGTTCATGACAGCATCACAACATACACATACAAAGCTCCCAGGAGTAATCGTGAGTTTCACTTTGACATTATTCTGTCAGACTCAGATATGGTTTCTCAGATCGACGAGGTTAAGCTCAGGCAGGAGGTCAAAGCCCATGCCCTGCTAAGAGCCTTGGCACCAGTAAAGCAGAATGAATATGATTACATCTTGATTGACGCTCCTACTAACTGGCGCATCTTTTCTCAGCAAGCCGTGTATGCCGCAGATGTAGTCCTAATGCCAGCACGGCACGATGACCTACACTCTCTGCAGAATGCAGGTACGGCTATTACAGACCTATTTCCCCAGATACAATCCGAACGGAGAAGGATCGGTGATGCAGGGCCAGTGCCGTTACCTATTTTTCTAAATGGTTGGCCATCTAATGTGTCTCCTAGCCAAACTGACATCATGCGTCAGGCTATCGTTCAAGTACTGAAAACGGCTCAGAAGAAAGGCTTTAATCTGCAGCCCTACTTTTATCCCAAGTGGACCCGCAGCCGTCGGAACGAGGAAATAGCAAAAATTAGATATATGGCGCATGTTGCCAAGGCTGACTTTCTACATGTGCCTGCCGCCTTTTGCTTCAAAGTTGCATTTGAACAGTACAGAAATTTTGCAAGGGAGTATTTCTTATGGGGTTAAGTGACATTGGCAATCTTGTCTGCCTACCATTCGATGAAATTGAGCCTGATCCACTAACAGAAGCGCATGAGTTTTTAATTCAAGAAGCTAGTAGTTTGCTGCGCTCCAGTCAACGCAATTAGCTCCCGATTCTGGTTAAAGAAACGGGCATAGACCAATATGAGGTTGTAGCTAATGCCTTTGTCTATGAGGCTGTTGCCGAGGCTGGCCTGGAAAAAGCATGGTGCATCTTGGTTGATGACTCTGCTGATACAGCAACAGTTTCGACTGTACTAGCCCATGATGTAATACCACGAATTAACCTATCTAAAGCTTCTCGCAAGCAAATTTCAACGGCCTTAGACTACCTCATTAAACAGCCTGGGACTCTTCTCAAAGGGGTCAGTGTTGCGACTGCTAGCTCACGAATTGAGAGTGCTCCAAGGAAGTACTGGAAGACGTTAGATCCGATCACTAAGTTGGGCTGCAAACTTAGTAAGAACACGCTCAAAGAGCTAAATAAAATCTTCTACCTTGAGCCAGAGCCTTTGCCTGAAGTCATCACTGATCGGTCATTACTTGAAACTTTCACTACTGCAGACTTGAAGAAAATGGCTAGGAAGCAAGGGTTGAAAGGATATGCCAAGTTCAAGAAAACTGAGCTTGTGGATGCACTAGCTGAATAGAAGGTGCTGGACAACCTACCCAAACTACGGTTCAGCCAAAACCGGCGCTTATTGCGAGCCACCTAGTACCGCAGACCCAGTTTGCAAATCGGTGAATCGCCTTCAGCATAGCCGAGGGGCGATCCAGAATGGGGGGTACACCACCCAGCCCTTTCCAGTTCAGATCATGACCCGTCACGTTATGGTGGGAGCATGAGCACGTTTCACCTCCCCACCTTTAACGATCCACATCTGTGGCAATTGGCCATCACCCACAAGTCCTATGCCAAGGAACATGAGTGCGAGGACAATGAACGGCTAGAATTTTTGGGCGATGCCATCCTCACCTTTCTCAGTGGTGAATACCTCTATCAGCGTTACCCCGATCGGCCAGAAGGGGAATTAACCCCATTGCGAGCCGCCCTGGTGGATGAAAACCAGCTAAGCCACTTTGCCAGCCAGTTGCAGCTACAAAAATACCTCCGCCTCAGTCGCGGGGCCGAAAACAGTGACAGCCGCAATAGCAAACGTGTCCTGTGCAGTACCTTCGAAGCCCTAATCGGTGCCTACTTCCTAGACAGTGGTCAGGATGTAGACACCCTAAGGGCCTACGTGCTCCCCATGTTTGACAGTGTGGCTGACATTGTCAGCGAAACGGCCATTCAAATTAACTACAAAAGCCGTTTCCAAATTTGGTCCCTGGAGCAGCTAGGAGAAGTCCCCACGTACACCATCATTGCCGCTAACGGCCCTGACCATGCCAAGCAGTTCACCGCCGAAGTGTGGGTGAAGGGGTCATGCTATGGCCGGGGCAAAGGCCGCCGTAAACAGGATGCGGAGAAGCAGGCGGCCCTGGCCGCATTGAAACATGTGGGGATGGGTTAAATCCTAATGAATCCTAATCCTCAACATTCGAGGATAGGGCCACATCATCGCGCTCACCGGTGCGAATGCGATAGGCGGCTTCAACGGGCAAGATAAAGATTTTGCCATCGCCAATTTCGCCGGTGCGGGCAGCGTCAGTGATGGTCTGGACCACTAGATCCACCTGGTTATCGGCAACAGCAACTTCTAGACGGATCTTTTCCAAAAAGTCTACTTTGTAGGTCTGGCCGCGATATTTTTGGCTTTGACCTTTCTGCCGACCAAAACCACGGGCATTAGATACAGTCATGCCCACAATACCGACATTTACCAGGGCATCTTTGACTTGATCGAGGTGGGTGGACCGAATAACTGCAATAACCTGTTTCATAAACCCCTGTATGGAATGACGGTTGAGATTGTAACTGGGTCTGGTTAAGACTGCGTCTGCTTGAGACTGGGTCTGATTGAGACTGCGTCTGGTCGACTATTCAGTAGGATTCCCAGCAAATGCATCCTACTGAATAGTGTAATTTGATACAAAAGCGTGCTCAATAAACCTATCAGGTATCGTTACGGGCCTTTTATTTTCGTTACAACCTTTGATGCGGAATCTGAACCATCGTGGTTGACTGAACCAGGTGATTGGCCAGGATTATTGGCTGAGCCAAGTGATGGCTTCGCGAATCCAGTCTTCGGTATCGGCAGTTTTACTGAGGGCTTTACTTTGGCCGACGGCCTGCAGGGCTTTGGTGATTTCACCGTTGGAGTACCCCAGGGCTAGCAAAGTCATTTCCACATCTTCTTGCACGATGGAGGCCGGACCGGAGTCGGGGGCGGTAATTAGCCCCGCCTGCTGCCGCCACTCGGCCAGCTTGGTTTTGAGTTCTAGGATAATGCGTTCGGCAGTTTTTTTGCCCACCCCTGGGGTTTGGGACAAGATGCGGGCATTGCCAGATACGACGGCCTGGACCAGGTCATTGAGGTTCAGGCTGTCCAGCAGGGCCATCCCCATTTGGGGGCCGATGCCGCTAACACTAATGGCGAGACGAAAGACATCCCGCTCTGCCCGTGAGTTAAAGCCGAACAGCACGGGCTGGTCATCTCGATTTTGGAGATGGGTAAAAATTTGCACCGACTCACCCATGGGGGGCAGGTTGCCCATGGCCCGAGCGGTGATTTGAAGTTCGTAACCCACCCCCTGCACATCGATGGTGACGACGATCCGACCATTGGTCAGCCGTTGCATATCGGCCAGCGCACCTTTTAGATAGCCAATCATTTAGTTAGGACGTAGGGATTAGAACTTCCGGCGCGGCGGGGGTGGCTGCTGGGGAGAAGGATTAATGTAGGATTGCTGGGGTGGCTGGGTGGGCGGCGCAGTCCGCTGGGGGGCCGGTGGCCCAGGACGGCGAGACGGAGAAGTTGTGTCGAGGGGGACGGGGTTAGCTTGACGGGCCCGCTGCTGCCGCTCGTAGAGTTGCTGACGGCCATTGCTAATGACGCCTAGCATTTCGCTAAATTGGGTTTCCATGCGCTGCAGCACCTGGTCGGCATAGGTGTCGGCGTCGGTTTGGATGGCATGGCATTCGCTGATGGCCGCTTGGCGCAGCTCGTCGCATTCTTGCTTGGTTTGGACTTGAAGCTGCTGGACTTCCATCATGGTTTGGGAGCGCAACGCGGCACATTCCTGCTCCACCTGTAGCCGCAACTGCTGGGCTTGCTGCTCAGCCTGGCGTAAAATCACTGTTTCATTCAAAATCGCAGCGGCCTGCTTTTCTGCCGTCATGACGATTTCTTGGGCATATTGCTCAGCTTCGTTGAGGATAGTGTTGCGCTGTTCTAACAGCTGCTGAGCCTCTTGAAACGCAGCGGGCAGGTTTAACCGCACCGCATCGAGCTGGTCTAGCAGGTCGTCTTCATTGACCATGGTGCGTCCCATCATGGGCACACGGGGGCTGTCGAGGACCGCTTCCTCAATTTGGTTGAGGGCGTCTTGAATATCGAACCCGGAGACGGGCATGGGCGCTACATTACCGGCCTGTTGCTGGGACAGGACATCATCGGCTGGGACTGTTTGTCCATTTAGCCTACGGTTATTGATGGGAGGTTCTTGCCGTACCATTTCTGAATATCTTGGGCAACATGCTCAGGAACAAGATGACCGATCGCTGCGCCAAATCTTGCGATCTCTTTTACTAGACTACTGCTTAAAAAGCCGTATTCAGTGGACGTTACTAAAAAAACGGTTTCCAGATCGTCCGCTAAGGTTTTATTAGTATGGGCCATCTGGAGTTCTTTCTCAAAGTCTGATAGTACTCGTAACCCCCGAATGAGTACTTTAGCTTGGCGTTGGTGGGCGTAGTTAACGGTTAATCCGTCAAAGCTATCAATTTCGACGTTGCCCAGGTGGGCGGTTGATTGACGGATCTGGCCCAGCCGTTCCTCGACTGAAAACATGGGATTTTTGATCGGGTTGCGGGATACCACCACGATGACATGGTCATAGAGTCGGCTACTGCGGGTGATGATATCAAGGTGGCCCAGGGTAATGGGGTCGAAGCTACCGGGATAAACTGCAATCACAGCCAAGGTGAATAGGGGGTAAATAGTTGTGGAGTGGGCGGCCAATGGTGGCAGGGCGCG
This sequence comes from Leptothoe sp. PORK10 BA2, assembly GCF_034932105.1. Classification (NCBI taxonomy): domain Bacteria; kingdom Bacillati; phylum Cyanobacteriota; class Cyanophyceae; order Nodosilineales; family Cymatolegaceae; genus Leptothoe; species Leptothoe sp. PORK10 BA2. Next base: position 15,211 of record NZ_JAYGIG010000041.1, read on the forward strand.
CCCTTGTATCTGTGGTAGCCATGGGAATTTGGCCCGATTGATTATAGCGATTTAGCTGACCTGATTAATGGATTTTGTATAAACCCGATCGCAGCGGCTGGTTTCTACGCCGGTTGCTTGCTGATAGCCAGCGCTTTCGTACATGCATACGGCTTCCTTTAGGACCGTGGCGGTTTCAAGCCAGATTTGTTTGAATCCACGGGCTGCGATCGCACCCTCCAACTGCCCCAACAAAAACCGTCCCAAACCCTGGCCACGGGCCACCGGCAGTAAATACATCTTCCGAATTTCCACCGCCTGCTCCCCCCGCTCAATGGGCCGATAGGCCGCCGTTCCCACCAGGGTCCCCCCCTGCTCCACCACCCAAAATTCCCCCGACTGGTAGTACTGTTCCACCTGCACCACATCCACATCGGCCCCCTCCGGCTCCCACCCCAGACCGTAGTCCGCCAGAATTTTGCCAATCAGGTCCGCCGCCGCCCCTCGGTCGGCCGGTTGCCAGTCACGGATCACAAAAGACTTAAAGGAAGTGTGCATCTTAGCTATGCACCCTCGGGGCAGGATGCAGGGTGGCCAAAATCTCACTTTCCGCCGTGGCCAATGCTTCCAGGCGAGGGGTGACCACGTCAGCCCCAAACTCATTGGCGGCCAGGAACCAATAGGCCCCATAGTGGCGCGCTTCCGACGCCATGAGACTGCGGTAAAACTTCGCCAGCTCTGGGTCTGGGCAATGGTGGCCCAGCAGTCCTAGCCGCTCGTGGCTGCGGGCTTCGATGAGGGCAGACACCAGCAGCAAATCTAGCTTTCGGTCGGCGCCGTTGGGCCTCACATGCTTGTGTAATTTTGAACCATAGGGACTTGCCGCCAAGCAGTGCAAAGCCACCCCCCGCCTTGCCAGCCATTGGTTGACCTGTTTAAAGTGGCTCAGCTCCTCCTGGGCAATCTCCGTCAGGGCCTCCACCAGGGCCACATCACTGGGATACAAAAACATCAGCTTTATGGCGGTGCTGGCCGCCTTGCGCTCACAGTGGGAATGGTCCAACATCACCTCATCTAAATTGGCCAAAGCTTGGTCGATCCAAGCCTGGGATGTGGGTGCTTTTAGAAACTTGATCGTGGCCGGACGGCTGGAGGATGCAATCACAGGGTGGGGTAACAAAGTTGAAGCTCAAGCTGCATTTATTGTAGAGGAATTGCCTGGGGGTAAGAGTTGAGAACGCAAAACTCAAAACCTAAACAAATCTCCATCCACTTTAGCCATCACCAGCATCACCGCCGGTTCCGCCTGAAAATCCATCGCGATCCCCTGGGCCGTAATGGGAATCACTTGACCGCTTTTGTGGGTAATGCCAAAGTCAATGGCAAACATTTGCTGGAGGTTAGTACAGCCCTGAAGAATGGCCGCGTGGACCCGATCCAGGTCTTCGTAGGCGATCACACTGGTGATGGACGGTAGAGCCATCAGTTCGTCTGGTTCCTTGCCAAACAGCTTGGCGGCCCGGCCATTGATCTGCACAATCTTTTTGTTTTGCAACAGCACAGCCCCCACGGTTTCCGTGGCCAATAACTGACGACAAAACTCTTGGTGTTGTTTGAGCAGACTGGCTTGGGTTTGGTTGTCAGCTTGGAATTTTGTATTCTCTAGCACTAAGGCCATCTGATCTGCCATCGCGCCAATTAACTCTGGTATCGGCGGTTGAAAATGTTTGGGCTCTGGGTGGGTGAGGGTCATGAGCCCGAGAATCCGATTGCCGCTGACCATGGGCACACATAGGGCGGAACCCACTTTATAGGGTTGGTCCGGCAGGTTTACCCAGCGGTTATCCAAACGGGTATCGGCAATGGTCTCTGCCTTGCGATGTTCCACCACCCAGCTGGCGAGTCCTTTTTCCAACACTTGCCCCACCAGGCTCTGCCGTTCCCGTTCCGTGGTGCCCGAGCGGGTCAAAATGCATTCTGTCACCACCTTGGCACTATCCAATAAAAAAACGCTGCCGCTGTTGGCTCCAGAGATCTCGATGGCGATATCTAAGGTTTGCTTGAGGCTTGCTCTTAGCTGCATTTTGCCTGTGGAGGTGCGGGATAACGCCACCCGATCTTGAATCCACTGCAGCTGCTTCTTATAAGCCGCATTTTCCTGCTGGAGCTCGGCCACCTGATCCCGCAGGGCGGTGATGTCGGCAGTTAACTTACCGCCTGAAGCTTGCTGTTGGGACATTTGCTGGGATGCAAACTGCAGTACCGACACCAGCCCCCGCAGCAACTGCAGGTCATCCTCCGGGAGAGACTTTACGGCCGTGAGCTGGGTGATATTCTGATACAGCGCTCCCAGCTCGTCCGTAAGTGCTTCTTTCAGCAGACTTTGATTATCCATTCCCGATCCTGTAAGCCCGTGCCTATATTGAAAGGCTATAGCACAGGCTACAGCCTGATCTAGCATGGCTCCTAATTATTTAGAATTGTTCTCGATATCACCTGCTAGCCAGACCGAAGGACAGCTAGCCTTTTATTTCAGACTGCCCAGAGACGCATGGGATTAAACTAAGGCTGTGGCCTCTGGTCGCTGACTTCTGGCCCCTGACTTCTGGCCCCTGACTTCTGGTAACTGGCCCCTGATTCCTGGCAACAAGCAAACACCATGCGACATTTTTTACTGAGACGACTTCGGCGCAATATCCTGGGGATAACGCTACTGGTGCTGGTGTGGTTATTGTGTAGCGGTGCAGCCCTGGCTAGTCCGCTAGCCGAGAGGGTATCTGCATTTCCCCATTGGTCAAGCAAGCCCCCGGTAGGTCCCTCAGCCGGGGATTTGGTGTATCCAGAGTGGATGGATGGTCCATGGCGCATGACCTCCACCCTGGAGGAAATGGCAGCGCCCCTCGCCCCAGCGTTGGTGACGCCTGGATTTGAGGGAAATCGTCAGTTTTTGGATGTGCCCATTGGGGCCGATATCCGCTTTCAAAAAGCTCGGGTGGCCCAGGGGATGTTTCTGAATCGCCCCTTGAAAAAGGCAGAAGGCGTAGTGTCAGATCGGGCATTTAATGGGCTGAGTCTGGCTCGGGCCTATCTGGGGGATGACTGGGTGAAAGCGGTAAAAGTTGATCCGGAAAACCCCAATCGCCAGATTACGTTTCTAAAAGACAATCAGCAGCTGGTGTCTACGGTGACCGGCCGAGCTGTTGAGCAGCCCGACAACAATACCTTTATCACGACGGAAGTCTTTCAACAGTTTTTTAGCGGGAACCGACCGACGGTGTATCTGAACGAGGTGGAAAACACGACAGCCTATCATTTTGAGCAGGATCATGTTGTTGCTGATCAGATTACTGCCGTGTATTTATCTCCCCAGGACCCTGATTACTTTAAGGCGGTTGATCAACCCGTGGCGCTTTATCGTTATGGACTAGAACTCTATCCCACCCTCGATCAGACATAAGTCGATCAGACTATTTTCAGACATATTTTAGGTGTGTAGATCATAGCAAGGGTCTTCACGACAGTTCTTCACGAGAGTGTTGTCAAAGAAAAGTGTCGGGTCAAATTTCCCAATGGCGACGGAGCAGGGCATAGATTTCATGGTCCACAAAATGATCGTATAGCCATTCCGCTTCACGGGATGTGCCTTCGTGGGAAAAGCCCAGCCTTTCTGGGATGGCTCGGCTCTTCTGGTTGTGGGTGGCGCACGCAATAACAATGCGGTTGAGGATCAAGGTGCTAAAGGAGTAGTTCACTAGGTACTGGCAGGCGGCGGTCATGATGCCTTGACCCTGGTGGGAGGCCGCCAGCCAGTAGCCGATGTAGCCCACATGGTTTGTCCAGTCGATGTGGTTATAGCCGATGGTGCCGATAATATTGCCGTCATAACAGATGGCGGCAACAATCCCGTCGGTATCGGCAAACTGTTCTAGGGTATTGCGAATGAAGGTGCGACTGTCGGCGGCAGTGGTGGTTCGGTCTAGCCACGGCAGCCACTGGCGAAGATGAGGCCGATTTTGATCGGTCAGGGCAAAGAGTTCATTAGCATCCGTAAGCTGGAGCGATCGCAACTGCAAGCGATCATTAAGCCAATGGGAAAACATATGCCAAGTAGATCACCTTTCGACACCCTAGTATCGCCCAAAAATCGCTTACGGATCGTTTAATACCGAATTTTCAGGGTCACATCCACCTCCACAATCTGTTCCCCTCCAGCCGGCACCGGCTGGCCTGGAGACCATGAGGCATAGCTGCTATCCTCCCCGTTCTCCACGACGGCTGAGTTACCAGGGATCTGGGCATTGTTCACTTGGATATCGACAATTTCTTGAATGCTGAAGCCCAGTTTGTCCAGGGCCGCTTTTGCCTGGGCTTGGCCATCGGCGATGGCTGCTTCTAAAGCCGTTTTGCGGGCAGCGATTAGGGCCGATTCGGAGGCGACGTATTGGATGCTATTGAGCTGGTTGATGTCGGTTGCGATCGCATCATCCAACACCCCCATGTCATCTGCCGATACCTGAAACTCAATATTTTGATAACCTTCATAACTGCCCTTTTGGGGCTTACCATCCCGGTCATACTTGGGGCTAAGGTTAATATTAGTGGTCTTTACATTCTCCACCTGCTTGGACTTCAGCAGCTTTACAACGGCGACGGTGCGCTTATTTACCTTGCCATAGGTGGTCTTAGCCGCATCACCTTGGTCGGAGATGCCAAGGGAGATCTGGGCTAGGGTGGTAGGTGCTTGGTCACGGCCATGGCCAGTAACAACCATCATCCGTGGGGTGGATGAATTCTGAGCAGCGGCGGGCAGGCCGCCTAATGTGAGTAGCAAAATTACGGTTAATATCCATGGCAGCAGGCGCTGCGTTAGTTTAGTCAGTCGTTGCATGGGATCTCCAGAAGCTATCTGAGTAATGATCCCCAATGGAGCAAGGATTTTCCGTAAGGCGGTGGCAGACTAGGAGCAAAATCGGCAGAATAGGGACAATGCAATGACGGCCATGGCCCATGAGCGAGCTATTTAGTGGTACAGGTGAAGGTCTAGCCCGTCTGGGGCTAGAAATCCTCGGCAAAGGCAGCAGCGCAGTCACTGGCGAAATCAGCCAGCGCTGGTTTAATGCCTCCGGCAAATACATTGCCAATTACAATAAACGCCATTGCCAGCTCAAGGTCCTGGGCATGCGCGAGCCGGTGGACCTGGCCAGGGTGTATACCGGGGTCAAACTGTTGGGGGATGACGACATCATGCAGTTTGAATCCCGTGCCGCCCTTGAAGAGTCCTACCGGAAAACGCGATTTCGCGGCTATGTCGGCAGACAGAGCGATGGGGAGAAACGCTCGGGTATTGCAGTGGCAAACAAACAGCAATACCTCATGGTCTTGGGCGGTCCCGGTGCCGGGAAATCCACGTTTCTAAGAAAGATGGGCTTAGAATCCCTCAAAACACTGCACCATGAAACCGCCAACTATCACCATCACTGTGTGCCCGTTTTGCTAGAGCTAAAACGATTTGAAGCCGATGCCATCGACATTCCTGCCCTAATTGCCCAAGAGTTTGCCACCTGTGACTTTCCAGAACCGGAGCAGTTTACCCAAAAGGCCCTCAAGCAAGGCAAACTGCTGATCTTACTGGACGGTTTAGATGAAGTTCCCACGGCCAATTTAAACAACGTCATTGGCACGATTCAAGACTTTGTGGATCGCTACGACCAAAATCGGTTTATTGCCTCCTGCCGCACCGCCGCCTACCACGGCGGTTTTACCCGCTTTAGCGATGTGGGCATGGCGGACTTTGATGACGAACAAATCGAACAGTTTATTGGCAACTGGTTTAGCCACGACCAGGACCGCGAACGGGAAACCGGCAAGAAATGCTGGGAGATTTTAAAAGAACCTAAAAATCAAGCAGCTAAGGAGCTAGCCCATACACCGCTGCTGCTCACCTACCTGTGCTTAGTATATGACCGTTCCCAACGATTTCCCGCCAATCGTAGCAACCTATATCAGCGGGCATTACGCATTTTATTAGAAGAATGGTCTGCCGAAAAGCGGATTAATCGAGATAAGATTTATGCTGGTCTCAGCATTGAATTAGAAGAACAACTGCTGTCTGAAATGGCCTATGGTGGCTTTGAAACGGATCAGCTCTTTTTCTCCCGTCGAGAACTCACCAGCCAAATCAAAGATTTTTTGGCCAGCAATCTCAATGTACCCAAAACCCTCGATGGGGAAGCTGTCCTCCAGGCCATTGAAGTACAGCAGGGAATTTTAGTCGAGCGGGCAGAAGATGCCTATTCATTTTCCCATCTGACCCTACAAGAATACCTCACAGCCCAATACTTAGCCGATAACAATCAGTGGGATCAGATCATTTCAAACCACGTTACCGAGAACCGCTGGCGAGAAGTTTTGCTACTGGTGCCAGGGCTGTTAACTGGCAAGCAAGGCTCAAACCTGTTTCTAGAAACCCTAGAGCAACGGGCTAATGATTGTTTGCAATCTTCCAAACTACACCGGTTGTTACAATGGGCAACGGAGTCTACAGAGGGAGCAGCAGGTAATTTTTCCCAGGCAACTAAACGGATAGCCGCTATTTCCCTCGCCCTCTACCTCGACCGTGTCCTAGACCTCGACCTCGCCCGCGCCCTCGTCCTAGCCCGCGACCTCTACCTCGACCGCATCCTAGACCTAGACCTCGTCCTCGACCACGCCCTCGTCCTAGCCCGCGACCACTCCCTCGTCCTCGTCCTCGTCCGCGACCGCGCCCGCGTCCTAGACCTAGACCTAGACCTCTCCAAAAAATTCTCTCAGCTAAATATTTTTGCTTCTATTAATTTCCCAGAGCTGATAGACCAACTTGAAAACATAAAGTCTCGCCTGCCAAGCAATGAAGCTTCTGAACAACAAAAACAGAACTTTCGAGAGATAGTTCTTAACATGTGGGTTGACGCCTTGGGCATTGCCGCAGAAGATATCAACCTGTCTGAAAAAGAGATCAAGGAGTTGATTGACTACCTCTACATTTGCGAACTCATGGTGCGCTGCAAAGAAGCCGCTGTGCGGGTCTCCCCCGACATCTGGGCAGGCATCGAGTCCCGCATCCTCACCGTGCCCGCAGCGTAGTCACTTTCCATACTGACATTCTCCAGTGCCCAATCATACCCCACCCCATCTGCGCAAAATCCGCTGTCGCCTTAGCACCCGGTGTCTCGCCCCCTGCTTCCACGACACTAGGTCACAGTCCCCTCTCCCTCGCTGTCGCCACCCCTGACACAATAGATGGTGGCGTAACAATCAACGAATATGACCGGTCTAGAACTACTGGCAGAACCAGTCGCTGAAGGAATTACCAGTTTTGCGTTGGATCTTCTACCCAAGGTTGGGGGTAAAGCCATCTCCGACGTCAAGAACCTATTTTTTAACGCATCTAGGAAATATGTTGACACCTACCGAAAACGGCACTGTCAGCTCAAAGTACTGGGCATGCGGGAGCCCGTGGACTTAGCCCAAATCTACACCGGGGTTAAATTCCTCGATGAAGAAGATATCCTGGGCTTTGAATCCCCCCAGGCATTGGAAAAACGATACCGCCAAACACGATTTCGCAGCTGCATCGGTCGACGGAACGATGGCGAAAAACGATCAGGCATTGACGTTGCTAACGAGAAGCAGTATCTGATGGTGCTGGGAGGCCCCGGAGCAGGAAAATCCACGTTTTTGCGCAAGCTGGGCCTAGAAGCACTGAGTACGTTTCACTACGAGCATCAAACCTATAACCATCGACAAATTCCAGTGTTGCTAGAGCTGAAACGGTTTGAATCCGACCATATTGACATCCACCAGCTAATCGCTGAAGAGTTTGGTAACTGTGGGTTTCCTGCCCCTTCAGAATTTGTGCACAATGCCCTCAGGCAAGGCAAACTACTGATCTTGTTGGATGGTCTGGATGAGGTGCCCACCACCAATCTGGAGAATGTGATCTGCACGTTGCAAGACTTTGTGGATCGCTACGACCAAAATCGATTTGTTGCCTCCTGTCGCACTGCCGCCTACCACGGCGGCTTTACCCGCTTTAGCGATGTGGGCATGGCAGATTTTGACGATGAACAAATCAAACAATTCATCAGCAATTGGTTTAGTAGCCCCCAAGATCTGGAACGGGCCACCAGTCAAAAATGTTGGGAGATTTTGCAGGAAAGTAAAAATGCAGCAGCCAAAGAACTGGCCCATACACCGCTGCTGCTCACATTCCTCTGTCTTGTATACGATCGCTCCCAACGATTTCCCACTCACCGCAGTGGCCTATATCAAAAGGCCCTACGCATTCTCTTAGAAGAATGGGCTGCCGAAAAACGGATCAACCGTGATGAAATTTATGAAGGTCTGAGCCTTGAGCTGGAGGAGAGCCTATTGTCTGAGATTGCCTATGCTGGCTTTGAGGCCGATCAGCTCTTTTTCTCCCGTCGAGAACTCACCAACCAAATCAAAGATTTTTTAGCCAGTAACCTCAATGTCCCCAACACCCTAGATGGGGAAGCCATTTTACAAGCGATTGAAGTGCAGCAAGGCATTCTGGTAGAAAGGGCAGAGGACGCCTACTCCTTTTCCCACCTAACATTGCAAGAATATCTCACCGCCCAATGCCTAGCGGACAATGACCATTGGGACAAGGTGATTTCAACCTATGCCCTCGACAGACGCTGGCGAGAAGTCCTGCTATTGGCCCCAGGACTGTTGACCGGCAAACAGGGCGCAAATAACTTTCTAGAAGCCCTAGAGCACAGGGCACAGCAATGCCTAAAATCCATTAAACTCCAGCAACTAATCCATTGGGCCACCGCCGTCACCACCGACTCCCTAGGGTGCTTTAACCCGGCAGCTAAACGGATATCGGCAATTTATCTGGCCCTAGCTCTCAACCGCGAGCTAACCCGTGAGCTAGCCCACACTCACACCCTCGAACGAGCCCGTAGCCTGGCCCTGGTGGTAGATCCGGCCCATGCCCGAGCGCTCGACATTAGCCTAGCCCGCACCCTCAACCTCAATAATGAACTCACCCGCACCCATGGACAAGATCTAGACATTACCCGCGCCATTACCCGAGGCATTACCCTCACAAAACGCTTTGCCCGGCTCAATATTTTGACCTCGATCAACTGCTTAGATCTGCTCAAAATGTTGCAAAAGCTGAAGCTAGCTATCCCCACCCAATCAACATCGGTGCACCAAAAGCAGATCTTCCAGACTAGGCTACTGAAGCTCTGGTTCAGCCATCTAGGTATTTCCCCAGACGATTGGCAACTGTCATCAACCGATGCCCAGGACTTAGCTGACTACTTTTACCTGGGTGAGTTAATGGTGCGGTGCAAACAATTAGCCGTGCGAGTCTCCCCCAGCATCTGGACGGGTATCGAATCTCGCCTAGTAACCGTCCCACCTCACCATCATCTTTTGGCAGAAACCCCATGGCAGGGACTGCAGTCCCCATTACCTCCACCCATACCCCAGCAAGCCTAATCAGCCGTTGCCCCCGCCAAACATGCCAGATCGGAGGCAAATCGCAGGCAAAACCATGGGGTTAGCCTCAGAAGTGGGGGCGCAAATTCTGAATTTTCCTGCCCTTGAGTCTAATCATCGGAGCGGGCCTAGCCGTCGTGGGCCATACCCAAATACCCAACAGATATTCATCAATTCGGCCCAAAAATTCGGCCCAAAAAATTCAGTCAAATTCAGGCTCTCTCACATGCATCTCATAATCCAATACCCTTAATTTGATAAGTTGAAGACGCCCTACTGTCTTATCCGACTTATCCGGTCATGGAACACTTACCTGTCGCTGAACGCTATCTCTATGAGCTATTTAGCTCCATCACAGATGGCTATTTGACCGTTACCAACCCCAGCGGTCAGGTGTTTAACTTTGGTTCTAGCGACACCCAGCCCCACCTTCACCTGCAGGTGCACGACCAGCGCACCTACAGCAGCATTATCACCTTTGCCTCCCTTGGCTTTGGCGAAGCCTATATGGACGGCTGGTGGGACGAAGCCGAAAATCGGATCACAGAGCTGATTAGCATGCTCTATCGCAACCGGGTCTATTCCAAAGCCAGTCAAAAGCTGACCGTGCCCCTTGCCCTCCAAATCATTTCCCAACGGCTCAAAACCCTGCCGCTGCTGATTCAAAACAGTCGTAAAAATGTGCAATACCATTACGACCTAGGCAATGATTTCTATCAGTTATTTCTAGACCCCACCCTCACCTACTCCTGCGGCTACCAGGTCAAGCCAACGGACGATTTAGAAACCATGCAGAACCAAAAATATGAGGTAATCTGCAGAAAGCTGGCCCTCAAACCCGGCGAAACCCTAATCGATATTGGTTGTGGCTGGGGGGGCATGCTGCTCTACGCCGCCGAACACTATGGCATTACGGGCAAGGGGATTACCCTCAGTGAGGAGCAAGCGGCCCTAGCCAAAAAACGAATTGCCGAGAAAGGTCTGACGGACAACATCACCATCGAAATTCGAGACTATCGAAAAACCACCGGTGAGTACGATAAATTCGTCAGCATCGGCATGTTTGAGCATGTGGGCAAGAACAACTTCTCCACCTTTATGGAAAAAGCTAGAAGCCTCCTTAAGCCCCACGGCATAGGCATGCTCCACACCATTACCACCGAGAGTTCTGAGCGCAACGGCCCCTGGATTGATAAATACATTTTCCCCGGTGGCTACGCCCCCCAGCTATCAGAAATTTGCCGGGATCTGCGAGCCGCCAAACTCACCGTCGCCCACTGCGAAAACTTCAAACCCCACTACGCCGAAACCTTTAAACGCTGGAGTGAGAACTTCACCCAAAATCAACAGACCATCGCCGCCCTCTCACCCAACTATGATGAGAGATTCCAACGCATGTGGTATCTCTATATGCAATCCTTTGAAGCATCCTTCAGGGATGGCAGCATGCATGTGTACCAGGTCCTATTTTACGGGGATAAACAGTGGCGCATGACCGTGCCACTGCCTGGCTTTTTGGCCGGGAATAGTAGCCCTGGGCCAGGTTAAGAACGGGACAATCCAGAGCCATACTGAACGCGGGACGACTTTTTTGAACGGGCCAGTATGGGCCCGTTCAAGGGGATAAAAGAGTTTACAGGTCTGTTATTGGCAGAACCCTCACTCCATTTACTGGGGCCCAATCTCAGGGCTCGCAATGATCCGTTTGTTAGAGTTAATCGATTATTTTGGCAGCCAATGTGACCAGTGAGTATTAGGCGTTTCTACAGGCATCCAAAGTGACGGATCTGATGTAACTAAAATATTAGCAATACGGGGAAAAGCCAATGTCCGACTCGGCGGCATATCCCATGTTGGATGATCCCACTCGTCAATTGTGAGCAAGTGCTGAAAGCCTGGGGGTATGAATTGATTAACTTCAACTTGTGAGGCTAACAGGCTCTCCTTGTACTTTTCAGCTAGAGCGACAGATACCCAGAAAGCGTATTCAGGTTGAACATCATAGTTTGGCTGGATGACCAAGCTAGTCGGATCGATGTCTTCTCCTCGAACGACGATCCTTAGGATATTCTGAGCATCATCCATTTCTATGGATCCTGGCCCAAAAAATCGATCATTATCAAAACCCTGTCTGCCGACTACGCCTGTACCGACAACTTCAACCATGGCCATAAGCCCCTCAGCAGAGGGCCACCAAACCACCGAATTAAAAAGCAACAGCCATTTATCCGAACTGCGATAGACCGATAGACGAGACAACACATAGTCAATATTCATGTTGCCCAAACAGGGCATTTCAATGCTCTGAAATGCGTTATCAAGAACGCTCAAAATGGAGTCTCTGTCTACCATGGAAGTAACTTTTTCTCCTTACTATAATTGTAAGTGTCACAGGGTTAACGAAGAAATAAGGATCTTGGAGTTAGGGAAGCGATTACAGTTGAGGGATGAGTAAATCGTTTGACCTATTCGGGCACCAGATCGCCCAATCAGACTGGGAAGCGAC
>NZ_JAYGIG010000042.1:0-27129 GCF_034932105.1 Leptothoe sp. PORK10 BA2
CCGAATCGACGCTTAAACTTTGAATTGCTAAGGGTTTGGGTGGCTTCGTAGTTCATCTGCCTAGGTGTAAAGCAATGAACCAAAACCTAAAAATCTACCATAGAAACTATTATGCAAGAGGTCTATTCACTCTTGGACCAGGCAGGGGATTGGCGGCCTGCAAAGCGTGGTGCTGTATGCCCTGCCAGAACTAGACGGGGCGATTGACCCGATCCCGTTGGGAGGCCTGGTGGGGGATCAGATCTATCTAGTGCCGGATCGGGTGCGTCGGTTAACGGGACGGGTGAAACAGTGGATTGAGCTGAGGCGGAAGGAACGGTGCGATCTCAAACTCGCCATCATTCTCTACGGCTTCCCCCCCGGCTACGGAGCCACCGGCACAGCCGCATTATTAAACGTGCCAAAATCTCTTCTAGCCCTTTTACAAGCATTGAAAGCCCAGGGGTACCAGGTGGGAAACTTGCCTGAGGACGGAGAGACCCTAATTGACTGGGTGAAGGCGGCGGATGATGAAAATCAGTGGCTGGTGCGTCAGCAAGAGTGGCAAGAGTTAAGGCTAGAGAGTGAAGAGGAACTGCCAGAACTATCCGTGCCAGCTACGGTGAATGTGCACACATTGGAGCAGTGGCTGGGGTATTTGAAAATATCCAAAATTGAGAAACAGTGGCAGTCCCTCACCCAGAGCGGCATTAAAACCGTTGGTGAAAACTTCCATCTGGGAGGTATTCAGCTGGGGAATGTGTGGATTGGGGTGCAGCCGCCCCTAGGAATAGCCGGAGACCCCATGCGACTCATGTTTGAGCGGGACCTCACCCCCCATCCCCAGTACGCGGCGTTCTATACCTGGCTACAAAAAGACTTTCAGGCAGATGCGGTGGTGCATTTTGGCATGCATGGCACGGTGGAATGGCTGCCGGGTTCTCCCTTGGGCAACACAGGCTATTCCTGGTCAGATATTTTGTTGGGCAATCTGCCCCATTTGTATGTGTATGCCGCCAACAACCCGTCGGAGTCCATTTTGGCCAAGCGCCGAGGCTATGGGGTGCTGATATCCCACAATGTGCCCCCCTATGGTCGGGCAGGACTGTACAAAGAACTGATCACCCTGCGGGAGCTAATTGCAGAGTTTCGGGAAAATCCCCAGGCCAACCGACTGTTGCAGGATGCCATCCTGACCAAAATTATCGATACAGGTCTGGCAACAGATTGTCCTCTGCCCCAGCTAAAGGCCCAGGGAATGGAATTCACTCTAGAGAACGCCAAGCTGTTTAGCAATGCTGTTTTAGACAGCTACTTTGTCACCCTCTATGAATATTTGCAGGTATTAGAAAACCGCTTGTTTTCCAGTGGTCTCCATGTCTTGGGCCAGTCTCCCAACGCAGCAGACATCAGCAGCTATTTAGAAGCTTACTTTGGGGAGCGCCTGTCCCCTGAATTAATAGACCACATCGCGACGGATACCTTACCGGAAAATTCTCCGGTGGAGATCCTGGCCAAGCGTTACCCAGCCAGTGAACCGCTAACACCCCTGTTGTTAGAAGAAGCTGTCACCATCCGCCACGGACTGACCCAAACAACAGATGAGCTAACTAATCTGTTGCGGGGGCTAAATGGTGAATATATTCCCCCAGCCCCTGGGGGAGACCTGTTGCGGGATGGACCGGGGGCACTGCCCACGGGGCGTAACATCCATGCCTTAGATCCCTACAGAATGCCGTCCCCAGCCGCCTATGAGCGGGGCCGGGCGATTGGCCGTAAGCTCATTGCCCAAAGTTTGGCCGACGCCGGTGAGTATCCCGAGACAGTGGCGGTGATGCTGTGGGGGTTAGATGCCATTAAAACCAAAGGAGAATCCCTGGGCATTTTGCTAGAGCTGGTGGGGGCTGAGCCGGTCAAGGAAGGAACAGGACGCATTGTCCGTTACGAACTCATCCCCCTAGAACAGATGACACACCCCCGCATTGATATCCTGGGCAATCTTTCGGGCATCTTTCGGGACAGCTTTGTCAATATTATTGAACTATTGGACGATCTGTTTCTGCGGGCATCTGAAGCAGATGAACCAGAAGAACAGAATTTTATTCGTAAACATGCCCTAGCCCTAAAGGCCCAGGGGGTAGACAATGTGTCGGCTAGATTATTCTCCAACCCATCGGGGGACTACGGTTCCCTGGTGAATGACCGGGTGGTGGATTCTAACTGGGAGTCGGGGGATGAGCTGGCGGATACGTGGTGCGATCGCAACACCTTCAGCTACGGTCGTACGGACAAGGGCCAGCCCCGTCCAGAAGTGCTCAACACCCTACTCCAAAGCACCGGGCGCATTGTGCAACAAATTGACTCCGTGGAATATGGCCTGACGGATATCCAGGAGTACTACGCCAATACCGGAGCCCTGAAAAAAGCGGCAGAGAAAAAACAAGGTAAGCGTGTCACCGCCAGCTTTGTGGAAAGTTTCTCCCAAGACACCACACCGCGCAAACTAGAAGACGTATTGCGCATGGAATATCGTACCAAGCTGCTAAACCCTAAATGGGCAGAGGCCATGGCCAATCAAGGGTCCGGTGGGGCCTATGAAATCTCCCAACGGATGACGGCCCTGATCGGTTGGGGGGGCACCACCGGATTCCAGGATAATTGGGTGTATGACCAGGCTGCCGAGACCTATGCTCTGGACGAGACCATGGCTAACCGGCTACGGGAGTCTAATCCAGAAGCGTTTCGCAACATTGTGGGGCGGATGATTGAAGCCCATGGTCGGAGCTTGTGGCAAGCAAATGAGGAGACCCTACAGAAGTTGCAGGACCTCTATGATGGGGCGGATCAGGCCCTAGAAGGGGTGGGCACGTAGGAAGAGTAGACTCCGACAATTATTGCCGTCTACTACAACAGACCTATTGCAACAAACTGCGCAGCATCCAAGCATTTTTCTCATGGATCTGGAGGCGCTGGGTTAACAGATCCGCCGTGGGTTCATCATTGGCTTCATCGGCGATGGCAAAGACAGAACGAGCAGTGCGGGCTACGGCTTCCTGACCTTCCACCAGCAGAGCAATCATCTCTTCGGCCTTGGGCACGCCTGGGGTTTCAGCAATGGAACTGAGCTGGGCATATTCGCTATAGGTACCAGGGGCGGGAAAGCCCAGGGCTCGAATCCGCTCAGCAATGGCATCCACCGCCAGGGCAAGTTCGTTGTACTGGCCTTCAAACATCAAGTGCAGGGTTTGGAACATGGGACCGGTCACATTCCAATGGAAGTTATGGGTCTTGAGATAGAGCGTATAGGTATCCGCCAAGGTGCGGGATAGCCCCTCGGCAATAGCCTGACGGTGCTGATCACTGATGCCAATGTTAATGGGGGGGGCTGAAGTGGCCATGGGGGCAGTCTCCTGACAAGGTTGTGTAGAAAAAGTCTCTAAAGTCTCTGATGAAACGCAAACATAGCGATCATAGACTGCGACTTTAGTTTAGGGTGTATCGGGTAGCAACTTAAGCCGGGAAATCCTGGCTAGGTGGGGAATCAGGGGGCAGAATTCAGAAGCCAGTCAGACCCTGATTCCTGACTCCTGAATTCTGAATACTATCCTTGGGAAAACGTCCCGTTTTGAGTTGGTACTCGGCGTATCGAATTAACTTCTTAATCATACTCATAACGACTTCGACTTGCAACATTTTGTCATGGACGTAGCCAGAACGTCGGGTTTACCGTAGGAGCAACAATCTGGACAAGGTTTAGCTCCCCTTTACCGGCAAAGGGTCTTCTCCGGCAAAGGCTTAGGGGGAAATCGTTCTAAGGTCTAAGGCAAAACTCCCACAAATTGCCCAAGCAGTTGATCGGGGTTTGGGCTATGGTTTGAGGGGTTATTTTTAGATCAGCATATGTTTCTAACTGGCAGTTGGATGGCAAGGCGTTCGCGGGTCGTAGCTATGGCCCTAGGTCTGCTGGCGATAATTCCCGCCAGTACCATGGCCCAGGCCCCCCTCAACCCCGAAATCCAAATTGGGTTGATCCAGCGATTTGGCGATGAAGATCAAGACAAACTTGTCTTAACTCCCTTAGGGGGCGATACCCTCACGGTGACCTTTGAAACCGGCGGTCAGTCCCAGACGCTCACCACCCAGCAACTGACCGTATTGGCAGGAGCAGAACCCCTCCCCCAGCCTGTTTTACAAGAATGGGTGGTGCTGAGTAGTCACCGCAGCTTTGAAAGTGCAGAGGAAAGTGCCAACCAGTGGAAAGCGCGGGGGATCGCCACGGAGGTGGCCCAGCCCAATGCCTGGCAGGTGTGGGCCAAGCGGGAGGATTACAATACGCCCCTACTGCGTCGATTGTTGCTGGAGAGTTTGCATGAAGCGGGCCATGGCAGTACCTTCATCGATAGTCGCGTGCTGACGGAAGCCCCCAGCGCTGCATTTATTGCCAATGGCTACCGCTACAATCGCCATCAGTTTAGGATCACCAGTGCTAACCGGCGGGTGCAAATTGAGGAAAACGGCGGTTCTAAAAAGCTGTTTGGAGGTGACTTTAAGCTCCAGCCCAATGCCTATGGCACTTACACCCTGGTCAATCAGGTGCCGATTGAAGTCTATCTGCGGGGGGTAGTGCCCCACGAGATTGGTCCCAGTGCTCCCCAAACGGCGGTGGAGGCCCAGGCGGTATTGGCTAGGACCTATGCCCTGCGAAATCTACGGCGGTTTGCCATTGATAACTATGAGCTGTGTGCCGACACCCAGTGCCAGGTGTATTTTGGCTTAAGTGGTACGGTGCAGCGGGCGGATCGTGCGATCGCAGCCACCCAGGGCCAAGTGCTCACCTACAACGGCGAACTGATCGACGCCCTCTATTCATCCACCACCGGCGGGGTCACCGCTCGCTTTACCGATGTATGGGACGGTTTTGACCGCCCTTACTTAAAACCCGTAATCGACTCCATCGCCTTTAACTGGGATCTCGCCGCCCGCCCCCTATCGGACGAAAACAACTTCCGCGCCTTCATTAACCTCAAAAACCCGTTTAACGAAGACGATTGGCCCACCTTCCGCTGGCAACGTTCCGGCACCTATGAAGAAATCACTGCAGGTGTGAAAGAATATCTCACCAACCGCAACAATCCCCTGGCCAGCCTGAAAAAGGTCACCGGTCTCACCATCACCGAACGCTCCGACACCGGACGGGTACAAACCCTCTTGGTCAATACCGACGTCGGTGATTTTGAACTCCACAAAAACGAGGTGGTCAGCGCCCTGATCCCACCCCGCAGCCAGCTGTTTTACCTGGAACCTTGGTACGAAACCAAGGAAAACGAAAAAGCCCAGCCCCCCTCGGCCACCCCGGAAACGGCCGCCCCCAGCACAGCCAAACAAAGTTCCCCCGTACAAAAAGGCTACACCTTTGTCGGCGGTGGCTTTGGCCACGGTGTCGGCATGAGTCAGACCGGATCCTATCGTCTAGGGGAAAATGGCTGGCCCTATCAGCGCATCCTGCAGTTTTACTATCCCAATACCCAGCTGGTCCCCATCACCAACGACATCGTGTTTTGGCGCGATCCCGCAGACTCAACCCCATCGGCTTCCCCACAAGTTGCTCCTGAGGAAACTGCTCCCGGAGAAACCGAAACAAGCACTGAAGATCCAGCCTTTTCCCTACCCTAGGACAAAAAAGCACAGGCATCCCTGTGATTTACCTACAGGGCGCATGAATGAACAACACCCAGCTTAGTAAAGATCTTCTTCCCGATGGGTTTCAATCGTGCAGTCTGACGTTGGGTAAGCGACACAGGTCAGGACAAATCCAGCTTGCAGCTGATCGTCATCTAAGAAGGATTGATCAGACTGATCAACCGTACCCGCCAAGATTTTGCCCGTACAAGTGGAGCAAGTGCCGGCACGACAGGAGTAGGGAAGATCCAGGCCCTGTTCTTCAGCCGCATCCAAAATGTAGTCATCGCCAGCGACTTCAATGGTTTGCTTTAAGCCTTCAGTTTCGTTAATCAGAGTAACCTTAAAGGTTGCCATGCTAATGTCCTCTGCTATTGCGGTAGCTATTATCCTATCGCCCCCCAATAGCTTCTATTAAAGGTTTACTGGTAAAGGTTTACTGGCAGACTATGAAGCCTCAAAATGGTTGCAGCCAAAATCATTGCAGCCAAAATTAACAACAGGGGCTAAGCTGTTTTGCTTAGCCCCTGTTACTTAGCCATTCGCCCTTTAAGACGGAATGATCGCTCAAATAAATAAGTAGTCGCTACTGAATCCTAGGGATGACGTCTGCAATGCGTTGGTTTAGAGCAATGCTTTCAGCCTAGTACATCCCCTCAATCAACAACGACAATAGGTGAGCAAAGGCTTAATAAAGCTCTTCTTCCTGGTGAGTGGTGATGGTGCAGTCGGAAGTGGGGTATGCCACACAAGTGAGGACATAACCAGCCTCGATCTGATCATCATCCAAGAAAGATTGGTCAGACTGATCAACGGTACCAGCAGTAATCTTGCCAGCACAGGTGGAACAAGCACCCGCCCGGCAGGAATAAGGAAGATCAATCCCCTGCTCTTCAGCAGCATCCAGAATATACTCGTCGTCAGCTACGTCAATAGTGACAACGGAGGCTTGCATGCCCTCTGCATCCTTGTCTGTATCCGCAACATTCAGCGTAACCTTATAGGTTGCCATGTTTGTATCCTCTACTATTTCGGTGGTTATCGTCCTGTTAATGCCTAATAGTTCCTTGTAAAACCTTGAATGAGGAATCTATCTAGAGCAACATCGTTTCTGATATTAAGGGAAAACTATAGGTCTGTCTCGCTTTTGCTCAGCACGGCTGAATGGTATTCGTAATTGGAGTAACATCTTTCCTAAGGTTTTACTTATAGATAGATAGATAGTCATCGTTAGTCTGGTGACAGAACCCTTTATAGCAAAGGATTTTAACCACCAATGAAGCTTTAAGTAATCTATGATACTCAAATTAAATTATCGCTAACTAATATTTTGATTATAAAATTTCATATCCAGACATTGTTATTAGAAACTCACAATTTATTTAGGTTTTCAACTATTAAACTACTGACAGTATTTGCCCTTAAGTAGCTACTACGAAAACCCATGGTTTTGAATTTAACTAAATTTTAATAACCAGGTTTAACAAATGGCTAGAAAGCTTGTCTTTTGTAGTTTAGACAACATTTTATGTCCCCATATAAAACAAGAGCCACTCAAAAACGAGCAGCTCTTGTTTTAAGCCTACAACTTGAATTTAGATTCAGATTGGTAAACAGCAGCTAAATCATCAGGCAAAGCTTAGTAAAGCGCTTCTTCCTGATGAGTCTTGATCACACAATCAGAAGTGGGGGAAGCCACACAGGTTAAGACATAGCCTTTTTCGATCTGCTCATCGTCTAAGAAAGACTGACCATCTTGCTCGACGGTGCCGGACACAATCATGCCAGCGCAAGTGGAACAAGCACCAGCATTGCAGGAGTAAGGTAGGTCGGCGTCGGCGTTTTCATTAGCCACCTCAAGAATAAACTCATCATCGGGGACATCAAGTGTGATGTCTCCATTGGGGGTCTGCAACGTCACCTTATAGGTTGCCATGTTAATATCCTCTACTACTATTGCACTATTACAGTTATTGCACGATTGCAGTGATTGTAATCTGTCAACTCTCAATAGTTCCCATAAAGTATTTAATAGGGAATCTATCAGATCAACATCAGTTCTGATACTACGAGAAAACCATAATGCTTCGCTACTTTTCTTGCGAATGGTTGAATGGTATTCGTAATCAAACCAAAGCATTTCCCATGGTTTTACTTATGGCTCCCCTCTTACTGTATATCAACAAAACACTTGAAAAAGCCTTCTGGGCAAGGAATGTATCACTTTAGAAGTCTGAGCCGACATTCCCATCTGCCTCGATCAAATTATCATTAATTAATCTTTTCATCAAAAAAACTTATACTGTGTTTTCGTGACACATTGTTGATAGTTAATCTCAATTTAGTCTAGGTTTCTTTTACTAGAAATGTGGTCTAGATCACTAGGGCCTTTATAAGCTAATTAACTA
The DNA here is from genome assembly GCF_034932105.1 of Leptothoe sp. PORK10 BA2. Lineage (NCBI taxonomy): Bacteria > Bacillati > Cyanobacteriota > Cyanophyceae > Nodosilineales > Cymatolegaceae > Leptothoe > Leptothoe sp. PORK10 BA2. Next base: position 8,067 of record NZ_JAYGIG010000042.1, read on the forward strand.
TCCCTAAAATTGGCCTAAAATCTTTAAATTATGGCCTTTCTGTTAACCGTACGCCCAATAGAACGTCGCTGCCCAGTGCCTAACAATCAATGACTATTTATGCTGCCGTAATTGGCACTGGATTTGCAGCCCGCAAACGTGTTGAGGCCCTGCGGGACATTCCCCAGGTGCAGTTAGTCGCTGTTGTCAGTCGCAATCCGGAACGGGCTCAACATTTTGGGGAACAGCAACAGATAGCTACAGTTACTGACACCGAGTCACTTTGGCTCAAGCAGCCCCTAGACCTAGTTTTTATTTGTACCGTAAATGCGGACCATGGGGCTTTGGTGCAACAGGCCCTGGAGCATAACAAACATGTGGTGGTGGAATATCCGTTGGCCTTGGATGTGGAGCATGGGGCCCAACTGGTGGCCCTAGCCCGTGAGCGGCAGCGATTGTTGCATGTCGAGCATATCGAACTGATTGGTGGCCTGCACCTGGCGATGAAGCGACACATGGCCGCCATCGGTAAGCCCCACTATATTAACTATCGCACCTTTGCCCCCAAGCAGCCCGCGCCGCAAAAGTGGAGCTATTGCCCAGAGTTAGTGGGCTTCCCACCCATGGCGGCGCTTTCTCGAATTCAGCGATTGACGGATCTGTTAGGGCCAGTGGACGATGTTGCCTGTCAGGGAATGGTGCAACCATCGGGCTTGGATTATTTCCGCCGCTGTGTTTACAGTGCCCAGCTGCGTTTTTGCAATGGTGCGTTGGCCGAGCTTACCTATGGCAAGGGTGAAGGTATATGGCAGCGCAGCCGCTATATAGAAATTAGGGGGGAAGCAGGTTGCCTAAGCTTTGATGGGAATCAGGGGTGCTTGGTTACAGCGTCTGGAGAACAGGTCATCACGGCTGCTCCTCGCAAAGGGTTATTCCAAAAAGATACCCATGGGGTAGTGGAGCATTTGCTGAATGGAAAACCCCTGTATGTGCAACCAGAGGATAGCCTTTATTCGTTACGCGTTGCCGCGACATTACAGCAAGCGATGGAATTAGGGCAGCGGGTGACAGTGAGTGGGTGACGTTAGGTGACTTAAGGCTAGGTTAAGTCCCATAGCCAAACCGTCATCGATTCACCAGAACTCCTGGACTTTCTTGTTCTGGGACGATGTCCATCATATCGATGCGGGCGCAGTATTCAAGATCGGCGGTGTTGTCCAGCCGCAGTAGGCGCTGACCGTGGCTGGCCAAATGTATTAGCTCCAGCAGACGATCTTGCCATTGCTCATATAGGGCAACAGAGGCCACAGCCGAGTCATTGCCGGTGCAGTCCAAAAAGCTCTGACCGGTACTGGCCATCACGCTATGGATAATGGCTCCGGCACATACGGTATCTTCGAGGGAATTGGTCCCTTCCCAACCAGAGCCCACGAGCCAAACGGTCTCCGGTTGCCTAGCTAAAAGTTTGTCTACTACGGCACGGCGGGTGGTTAGGGCCGCTGTCATGACAACGGGTGCCGCTTGAATTCGCTCTAGACAACGGGTGCCATTGGTAGTGCTCATAAACAGGCGACGACCAGCGGTAAGTTCGGGGGAGTGATCCCGGGGAGAATTACCTAGGTCAAACCCGTCAACCCGTTTACCACCTCGTTCTCCTGCCAAAATACGTTTTTCTAAGGGCCATTGCTCACTGGCTTGGATCAGCTTGTCCAGGTCACTGAAGGTTTCTATGGCCTCAGCTCCTGCAGCAAAGGCAGCGGCCATGGTTGTGGTCGCCCTCAGGACATCAATTGCGATCGCACAGTCAGGAAGACTATCAGTCGGCGTTTCTTCCGGTGTTTGGTAAACGAATAATTTCACAAAAATTTAGGAACGGACAGACCAACCTATTCTAGGCGGGAACGTACGCAAAAAGTGATGACAGCTGATCAAATTCCCCCCACAAATCGGCCTGGGTTTAACAATCCATGGGGGTCAAATTTTTCCTTCACCGCTTTCATGGTATCCAGAGCATTGTCGGTATATCCCCAGGGGTCCATGGCCAGGGTGGGCGGTGCTTGCAGAATCGTTAAGTAGCCTTTGTGGGTGACGCAGTGCGATCTCAACCTGGCTATGGTATCAGCCAGGTCCGGGTAATGATCAGAGCCATTGGTCGCCAAGGCAATCAGTCCCAAGCCACTGGCATTATGCAACCGACCTAGCCAGCCCAAAGGCAGGTTTTCCAATTGCTGTAGCAAGGGCACCAGCTGGGTGGGCAGCAGCCCGACCTTGCACAGCACCGCCGTCGGACTGGCCAGCTGCAGTGCCAACGACGACCAAAACGAACTATCCTCCACGGACTCACTGGTCAGCCCCACCCCCTGGGCAATGGCCTGAAACCGAGCCACCTGTTCCTCCACCCCAGCAGCAATGCCTTGAAATCGCCCTGCCAGTCGCAGACCGTTACCCGCCCCAATCACATCCATGGCCACGGGGGTAATCCCCTGGAGGCGGGTCTGTAATGCGGCCTTACCAATGGCCTTGGCGTCTCCCGATAGCACCATAGTCTGGGACTGCGCCGCCATGGGATACAGCCTCAGGGTGACCTGGCTCAGAATACCCAGGGTGCCATAGGCTCCGGTCAGTAACTTCATCAGGTCATAGCCCGCCACGTTTTTTACCACCCGGCCCCCGGCCTTGACCACTTCGCCGTCATAGCGCACAAACTGCACCCCAATCACCGTATCGCGCACGCTGCCATAGCGCTGCCGCAGGCTGCCGCCCTCGCCCGTGGCCACAATGCCCCCCACCGTCGCCTGCTGCGCATATAGCGGGTCCACCGGCCAGAACTGCCCCTGCCGGGCCAATTGGGTCTGCAAATCGGCATACCCAATGCCCGCTTCCACGCGGGTCGTAAAGTCATCCACCCAATGATCCACCAGGCCATTAAGTCGGGCGGTGCTAATCACCACATCCAGGTTATTGAGCTGGTGATGACAACCCCAGTGGAGTTTGGTCCGTTGCCCACAGCTCAGCATGCGCCACCGCTGTTCGTAGCAGGTGCGAACCACCGCCGACAGCTGCTCAATAGACTGGGGAAAAACAATTGCTAGCTGATCAGCCGCCTTAAACCGAATATCGTCAAGGCTAGACCAGGTCGTTACCTGGTCGGTACCCAGCAGTGATTGAAATGTTGTAACAGGGCTCATGGTGCTGCGCTGACTGCGCTTTCCATCTTATAGCGGATGGGGAATGGAGTTACCCGACAAGAAATGGGTTTATAAGGCCCTCCCCTGGGCCAGGGGATGCAATGAATAGGCTTTAGTTGAGGCAGACAGCACCTAAAAAGAGCGGGTGAGGCCCATCCAGAACCCCACCCGCTCTTTTGATCACACCAAAAGACGCTAATCGTCTTACTCGTCGTCCTCATCCTCATCATCCTGAGGATATTCAAAACTGTTGGACCGATTTGTCAGTACCGACTTACCCAGGCTCAAAGCCCGCTGAGCCTGTAATTCTGCTTTTTTCTTCCAAACAGCGCGATGCATGTTGCGCTTAGACTTGGACCGTTTCTTCTTAGGAACTGCCATGGACCTGGGAAAAAGTTATATAACCTATTGATAATAGACCAAAGTTGCAATTGGAGTACAGGTTTAGGAAATTAACCTCCCAAAAACGGACGGGGCGCCTATTCCCTAAAACGAGGATTCGGATGAAGATTCGAGCAATACTTGAGCCCCCCGATAATAGGTAGCCCAATACTCGGTCACTGGCTGCTGGCTCCACTCCTGCCGACTCACCCGCAGGTTCAATATCGGTACAGTAATGCCATCGCTGTTTTCCGCCGTCACCCCAATTACCACTTCAGTAATCAGTAGGTCCTGATCAAAACTCCGTTGCGCCCCTGCCCGAGCCGCCATATTGGCCCGTCTCACCAAGCTGCCATAGGGTTCACCCTCTTCTAAGATCAAAAATAGATTTAGTCGGGAGGTGTAAGCATGGGAAGCCTTGGGCATAATCAGGGCTTCCGTCAGCCATAAAGCCCCTGAAGTTCCCAGTAGCACCGCTAACCCTACGGGGGCAAAGGAGGCACCGAGGCGCTGCGATAGGGGGCGCTGGCGTCGCCGTCTAGAATATGGACGATAGGGAGATGTCGTGGACATGTAAATCAACGGGTAGTTAGAGATTAATGCCGTACGGATAGCACTGTAATATAAACCGCGCTCACAACCGTGGTTTCAGGAAATGGAAATTCAGGAAAATCCGGAAGCTGCGGTTTAATCAACAAAACTATCGTCAAACTTTCCCACTTTTGTAGCGTGAATGATCATCCAAGGCAGCGCCACAACAGCCACAAATTGGATTGGATGGGGTTCGTGGGGGTATCAACTTAAGCCGGAAAATCCTGGCTAGGTGGGGAATCCGGGGCCAGAAGCCAGAAGCCAGTGAGGCCCTGACTCCTGAATACTATCCTTGGGAAAACGTCCCGCTTTGAGTTGGTACCCGGATTTGGCTATGCCATGGAAACTTTGTCCAGGTGGAGAACGGCCGTTTTAACCAAGGAGAAACCTTCGGGTTTAACTGGGACGTGGACAAGGCTAACCCCATTCAAGTTAGAACTTTCAGGCCTAACCTAGAAAAAACCTACATTTCTGGATGTGAACACTGTTTAATGAGACATCAACTTATTTAAGTTATAAGCTGATGCCGGATATGAGCACAAACGTATCAACTTGCAGTACCATGTTGCGCTGAATGCGTTTGTTCCCTTCAACGTCAATCTGTAATTGGTGACTTCTGATGTCGACTTGCTGGGCAATTATTATTGGAATCAATCAGTATCAAGGCTTCCAGCCCCTGATGCAGGCTCAAAATGATGCGGTGGGTATTCGGCGGTATCTGATTGATGACGCTGGTTTTGCCCCGGAAAATTGCATCTTACTGAGTGATTTGTCCACGTCGACCGAGCAAGAAGCGGTTTACCCCGACCGGGTGGCGATTAATGATTGGTTAGAAACTATTTGTCAGGGCCGGGTGCAAAGTGACGACACCCTATGGTTTTATTTCAGTGGTTATGGAGCCCAGGCGGATAACAAAGATTATTTAATGCCTGTGGATGGAGATCCGGCCCAGGTTAAACAGACTGGCATTGCCTTGCAGGATGTGGTTAAACATCTCCAACAGTCCCCCACAAAGAACACCATGTTGGTGCTGGATATGAACCGCAGCCAGAGTGCTCTGGCCGGTCAGGCGATTGGGGAACAAGTGACTAAACTAGCGAAGAAAGCTCGTATTCCCCTGATTTTGTCCTGCCAACCCAATGAGTTCTCCCATGAAACCTTGGCAGTACGCCATGGATTATTTACGGCGGCGCTGTTGGAGGGGCTGCGCTATGACGGGTGTGCCACCCTCAGCCACCTGGAGCGCTATCTAGTGGAGCGGGTGCCTGAGCTGTGTGAACACCACTGGCGACCCATTCAAAATCCGGTGGTGGCAATCCCTGAGGAACAAAAGTTTCGTTTGTTATGGCATCAGCGGGATACGGCAGCCCCAGAGGTCGCAGCAGCGGACATGACCGCACCGCTCATTCCCGACAATCCGGATACGGCGGTTTACCTGTCAGAGACGGACTATTCGTCAGAGACGGGCTATGGAGCGGACACAGACTACATACCCGAGACCGCACCGCTGATTCCTGAGAACCCGGATGCTGATTTTGGCAATGGGGCAGAGTTAATTCCAGAGTCTGGGCCGGAACTGACTTTGGAAGATGAACTGCCGGAAGAACCTCAGCGGGAACCTTTCTCCCTAGATCCGGTGGAGGCTGATAACACCGCCGATGATGCGGAGGTTTATGGCACGACCCTGACGGATGATTTGTCAGAGGCTAAACCGGCTAAAGGGAATATTGGCGGTTGCTTAGGTTTGTTGGGGGCCCTGGGGGCTTTGTTGTTACTGGGGGCTGTTCTGTTCCGCGATCAGCCGATGGTGAAAAGTACGTTGGCGCGGGTGCCGCCGGAGTGGTTGGCCCGGGTTGGTTTGGATGCTGATGGGGGGGCGGATAGTGATGTCACTACGCCGGATAATCCGGCGGATGGCAATCCAACGGCGGATACTGGCTTACCTGAGGGGGCTGAGCCCTCTGAGACCCCGGACACGTCAGGGGAGGAGAATGCAGCCGGTGACAATTCAGCGGAAAGCACTGGAGATACAGCGGCGGGGACAGATGCGACCCCAGAAAATCCAGATGGGGATACGGCGGATGCTGAGGTAGATGTGGATTTGGATGATATTGGCCTCGGGGTGGATGGGGCCGATGGGGCGACTGGTGATAGCCCAGGTACCTCAAATCCGGCGGGAGCTAACGGTGCGGCTAGTGGGGTGACGGCAGCGGGTAATACCACCCCTGGCTCAGGGGGTACTGATACGGCGGCGCTACTGGCTGAGGCACGACGGTCCCTACGGCCTAGTCAGGCGTCTCGGTTTGCCAGTGCGATCGCAACTGCCCGCCAAATCCCCCCTGGAGATCCCAACTATGCCCAGGCCCAAGCCGACATTCAGCGCTGGAGCCAGGTAATCTTGGATCTAGCTGAAGGCCGGGCGGCTGAGAGTGAATTAGAAGCCGCCATCAATGCCGCTAAGCTGATTCCCAAGGAACCCGCCAATATTTATCAAACCGCCCAGGAGCGGATCGGTTTGTGGCAAACCCGAGCTCAGGCCCGAACCCTGATCCGTGAGGCCCAAGCCATGCCGCGCCTGGGCCAGGCCAGCACCTATCAAAAGGGAATTCTAAAACTGCAGGAAGTCCCCAAAGATTTGCCCATTGAGTATGGCGATGCCCAGCGGCTGATTGGTGAATGGACAGAAAAAATGCTCACCATTGCCCAGGCAAGGGCTGCCCAAGGGCGCTACGCTAGCGCCATCGAAGCGGCATCATTGATTCCCAAAAATACTCCCAACTACCAAGCAGCCCAGACCGAGATCACTCGTTGGAGAGGAGAATAGGGATTGTGACCATGTCATCTCGTCGGATCCCCCCTGGCCCCGGCCAGGAATCGGTTTGGGATTATCCTCGCCCGCCCGCCCTGGTGGATAGCCCTAAATCCATTCAAATTATCTTTAATGGCCAGGTCATTGCCGCCAGCCATCAGACTAAACGGGTGTTGGAAACCAGCCATCCGCCGTCCTACTACATACCCCCGACAGACATTGCTATGGACTTTTTAACCGATGCCCCTGGCACCTCTTTCTGTGAATGGAAAGGACATGCCCATTACTACACCCTCAGGGTGGGCGATCAGGTGGCAGAGCGGGCCGCCTGGTACTATCCCACACCGACCGAAGGATTCCAAGCCATTGCCCAATATGTGGCGTTTTATCCCAGTGCCATGGAGGCTTGCTATGTCGATGGTGAGCTGGTCCAAGCCCAGGCTGGAGGCTTCTATGGGGGTTGGGTGACCGCCGATATTGTCGGGCCATTTAAGGGGGCGGCGGGTACTTGGGGGTGGTGACCCTGGGCTGGGTGATCCTGGCGTGAGTGAGGCCGCGACAAGAGGCACCTAGTCGGCTAACACGGCCTGAATGTCCCCCAGGATATCGACAACGGCCTGGAGTTTGGTCTCTATGACCTGTTTCTGCTTAATGAATTCCTTGAGCCTGCGATAGCGGGCAATGGCCATACTTAATACCGGCACCTGATCGGGCGGACAGGGCTCAGCCTGAATTTGTCCACTGCTGCTCAACCGACATAGATAATACTGGCTAGGATTTACACTTACCGTTGATGTCGAATTTGAGGAGGCACCCGTAGCAGTTCTGGAGCCATTACTGGAGCTATGGCTGGAACCATTACTGGCCAGGGCATCTTGGGAGGTCCCCCGCTCCAACATAGTTTTTTCTAAGGCTGATAGGTAATTCATCAAGTCATTGGCATCGCCATGGCGAAAAAGGGCCACATCCGTGGCCTCTAAGGGTAATTTTCGCGACTGATCGTCACATCTAGAGGATGGTTCCAGCTGAACATCACCTGGGAGATTGGAGTATTTCACCGCCGCATGTAAACTAGCTTCGGAAGCCAGCCAGCCTGAAACCACAGGTCCCTCTGCATAGACCTGATGAATGTTCTGGGCCAGCTGCCGCAGCTGTATCTGATACTGCTGCACCTGTTGATAAATATTGCTTAGCGCATTGAGGGCAATAGCCGGATTTACTTCGTAGCGAAGACTACTTGCTTCGCCATCTTCTGTGGGAGGAAGTTGGGGGACATTAGAAGTAAGCATTGCCTGTGCTACCAAACCACCAAGGGAATCGAAAAAGATGTACGTGCTGCTAACCCTGAACCGGACTACCTGCAGTAGTCATTAATCAACGCTAAAAAAAATAAGATGAAATCGTTATAAACGATAGAACGTTGAGCAGTGTCTTGGGCGTTTAACCGTTGAGACCGTTAAAACAACTCAAAACCCATTAGAACCAACTCATATTCATCAATTAGTATTTAGCAGTGCTAAACCACCTATGGATAACTAACTGACCTTTCGCTGTTCTCGCCATTCATATCAATGATTGACTTAGTATACTGCGGCTTTTTAGAAGTGCTATAGAAGGTCTGCAAAAACCTTGGACCACAAGCTAAAACGATTTGCATAGCCTATAATCTGCTGTAAGCAAAATGTTCATCTTCTGTGCCAATAAGGTGATTGTTACGCTGGTATAGTTAACTTTCTTGATCCGTGTCAGCATAGATTCACAGACTCAGCACAACTGTTAAATGTGCCCTTTCTGTTTGTATCTATTTGTATCTGTTAGCGTCTGTGTCATTTGCCCGATAGCCACCCAAACGACTAGCTATCGTCATTGGGTCTTCAATTATGCGGTTACCTCCATCTGTTCGATACTTACCATCGCGATTTCAGGTTGTTTTGAATCCATGGCTTTGGCTCGGCATCTTGTTGACAGGGGTCGTTGGGACCTATGCCTGGCAGTATCATCAAAGTTCGGGACAACTACCCTGGCAAATTGGGGCCACGGGGCTAGGTAGTTCAGGCAATGACACCTCCACCGATGCGCTGCTTGAATCCCTGACACCTGAAGAGCAGTCCATTGCCGCAGAGTTGGACAACATTGATCTGCTCATCAGCCAGCTTGACTCGGATGTGTCCGTCCTGACCACAGGGGGGGAAGCCAGTGCCGCCGCCGCACTGAATGCGGCGTTGTCCAAGGAGCCAAGTGCCACCAGCGAATCGAGCGTTGATCGGTTAACCCGCTACATCAGTGAATATAATTTTGTTGGCACCAATGCTCAGGGGGCCAATGGTCAGACTGCAAAAAACAGCACCCTGATTCCACTACAACGCTCGTCTGAATCGTCTTTAACCCCAGGGGCTAGGACTGAACTGCAAACAACGAGTGCCTTGGCGACGGCCTTTGCCGCCCGTCAGCAGCAGTTTGAGCAGGCGGCGGGGACGTCTTCGACCCAGGGTACATCCAGGGCCAACAGTAGTGGTACTCCAAATTTGTCTGCAGGGGCAGGGGCTTCGGACAATGCCACTTCTGACAGTGCAGGAGTGAGGACTGATGGAGCCTCCACCTTCACCTTTGACCAAACGGGGGTGGTGCCTGGCAGTGTGGATGGGCTTAATCGGACATTTATTCGCACCACCCCCAATATGTCCCCGCCACCGGGCACCACCGGGTACGTCCCCCCAGCCTCCTTACCCGACTTTAACCGGGTCAACCAGCCATCGAGTAACAGCCCCTTTGGCAATCAGCCTGCCCCGAGTTCTTTTGGTTCGACAGTGCCATCGGTGAATCCACCTAATCGGTCCCAGGTGCTGCCTCCCGTAGGGCCCTCCGTTACACCCCCCCTAGAGACACCGGCCCTGAATGGTTCCTCCCAGGCTGCGCCAAACGAGCCCCGCAATGCTTGGGAAAGTTTTTGGGACTAGTCTTAGGTGATAGACGGCCATTCTTAAACAGCCATCCCAAAACGGCCATGGCCACAGGACTATAAAGCGATTATCGACTTGTTTTTTCCCTTAGCCTTTAGGCTATGGTGGGGAGCAAGATAGGAAATGACAGAGAATGGCAGTCAAGCTGTATTCTCTAATTTGTGCTGGTTAAGGAGCCACCGATGGCAAAACAAAAGGGTAAAAAGACAAGCCAGGCAACGGATCGGGTCGTGTATTCAGAATTTGGGCAAAATCCGGCCACCGAGCGTGCCGTGCCCGATCGGCCCCCCGCCGAACAGGATCTGCGGGTGCAGGTGAGTAGCAAAGGCCGCAAGGGGAAAAAGGTGACGGTTATTAGCGGGTTTCAGCATGCCCCTGAAACCTTGGCCGCCCTGGCCAAAACCCTTAAAACCCATTGTGGTTCCGGCGGCACGGTGAAGGATAACACCATTGAGATCCAAGGGGAGCATGTCCCTAAGTTGGTGACGTTGTTGTTGGCAAAGGGCTATCGTGCTAAACGCAGTGGAGGCTGAGGCTGTTCTATGGCTTTTATGAAATCAAAGCTGGGGCGATATGGCTTTCTGGGGGGATTAATCTGCCTTTGGATCAGCTGGATGGGGCTGATCAGTACCCCCGCTAACGCCGTGGATGACTGGCGACAACACCCCTGTGTTAAGGCTCTGGCCCAGGGCCAAGTCTTGTCTGTGGAGCAGGTGCACCATGCCTCTCAGCCGATTTCCCAAGGGCAAGTGGCCCAGGCGGTTTTAACGATGTTTCCAGGGAAGTTTGCGGCGGCGAATACCGCCTTGGGTCTGACATTTGAGGGGAAGATCGAGGCTGAGCAACTGCTGGTGGCAGCCCTGGGGAATGCGGCTGGAGGGCAGCGGGCTATTTTGCGATCGCAGGCCCTAGCCGTCCTTGCCACCGGGGCTGCCCTGCCCTACCAGGCAAGGGGCACCAGCTTACTAGAGGCCACCTGGCGCGATAGTTCACTGATTTCCATCGATTACCAAGAAGGGGTGGCAGCGGCCTTAGGCCAGGGAGTTATTCCGGTTGAAGGCGATACCTCAGCCTCTATCCCTAGGCTTTATCCCAATCGCAGTGCCTCCTACGCCATGGTGGCCAACCTGCTGTGTGCAGCAAACCCTGACCCGACCATCGCCGCCCTCGTTCCCCAGCGGGTGCAACCGGGCCAGGTACCCCCCCAAGCCGCCCCCCAGAGAGAGATTCGCGGCGCGTGGCTGACCAATATTGACAGTCAGGTGCTGTTTTCCCGTCCCAACCTAGAATCTGGTCTGCAGCGGCTGGCCTCGCTGAATTTTAATACGGTGTATCCCACGGTGTGGAACTGGGGCTATACCCTATACCCCAGTGCCGTGGCCCAGCGCACCTTTGGCTACCAACAGGGACTCTATCCCGATTTGGACAATACGGGGGAGCGGAACGAGGCCCTAGAGGCGGCCCAAGGAGACCGCGACATGCTGCAGGAGCTGATCAGCTTGGCTCATCCCCTGGGACTGCGGGTGATTCCCTGGTTTGAGTTTGGCTTTATGGCCCCGGCAGACTCCGCCCTGGCCCGCAGCCATCCAGAATGGCTCACCCAAAAGGCCGATGGCAGCACGGTTACGCCCGAAGGTAGCCATGGGCGGGTGTGGTTAAATCCCTTCCATCCCGAGGTGCAGCAGTTCATGCTGGATATGGTGAGCGAACTGGCGGCCAACTACCCGATCGATGGCTTTCAGGTGGACGACCATTTTGGCCTACCAGTGGTCTACGGCTACGATCCCTACACCGTGAGTCTTTATCGCCAAGAGCACAGGGGTCAGGCTCCGCCGCAAGATATCTACGATGCAGCATGGACCCGCTGGCGAGCCGATAAAATCACCGCTGTGATGGAGCGCACTTTTGCGGCGGTGAAGGCCCGACAACCCAGGGCGGTGTTGTCGGTGTCCCCGAACCCCCATGAGTTTGCCTATAAATACTTTTTGCAGGATTGGGATACCTGGGTCAATCGGGGTTATGTGGAGGAGCTAATTGTGCAGCTCTATCGCAGTGATCTGGGACGATTTGTGTGGGAAATGAACCGTTCTCCGGCCCAGGCGGCTCGTCGCCATATTCCCACGGCCGTGGGTGTATTGAGTGGTTTGCGGGGCCGTCCCGTGCCGATGGCACGGATTCAGGAACAGGTTAGGGCGATTCGCGATCGCAGCTACGCCGGGGTTTCCTTTTTCTTTTATGAATCTCTCTGGTGGTCAGATACCGAAACCTTAGAACAGCGGCAACAAAGCCTACGTCAGCTCTTTCCCAGCAAGGTCCCAGCCCCCCGGGTGTGAGATCAGAGAAAATCTCCCTGAAAGAAGATCAGCAAGAGAGCAGCAACCCCCTTAAATGCTGCTTCCCTGACCTGGCGTTTCCCCAACTTAACCAGGGGGTTCTAAGGCTGACCCGGAGTTGTCTCGGCTAGACCGACGGGAGTGGTGGATGCAGCCGGTTCTACTTCTTGTTGAACCATCACACTGTCTGGCAGCCGATCTATCTGGGCTTCGACTTCAGGTTCGGCGGCCTCAATTAAGTTGATCTCCCCAATTACAGATTCAAGAGGGAGATCGGGTTTAATAACAATCGGCTCCACCGGTTCAGGGATGGTTGGTTCCGGTATAACCGGTGGCTCCACCGGTTCACTGGGGGGCGCTACCGGTGTTGGTGCAACGGGCTCAGGCGTTGAGCCAACTGGGCCAGGTATCGGTTCAACAGGCTTTACAGGTGGTTCAGGCTCTACAGTGGGGGGTGTTGTGGGTTGGACAACCGGCGGTGATGGAGGGTTGACCGGAGTAACGGCACTCGGTGGTGACGGAGGGTTGACCGGAGTAACGGCACCGACGGGTTGTTGTGATGTGGTGGACTGGTTAACACTGCCACTGACGGCACTTTCAAACCCTCCACTCAGGTTAGGCGATTGTAAGAAAGAGGCCGCAGGTGAACTTGAAAAGTCGGGAACAGCTGTTCTGCTCAAAGCGGGGGCATTGGGGTTAGCGGAGAGAAACGTGGGATTTTCCACAACGTCGTCGCCATCCTCAAAACCCTCTTGTTGGTTGAGAGCTTCCCGAATTTCCTGCCTAACCGCATCAATGGCCGCATCCCCGGTTGCAACGTCCAGATTTTCGATCAGGCCCGCAGTCAAGTCACTGGTGGCATAGAACTGTTCTAGATCAAAAGAGAAAAGCTCTAGGCTGCCATCTGCTCGCAACACCGCCATTTCCCCTGCATAGAGAGGTTGTTGGACAGAGCCATCTTGGTTGAAGGCCACCATGGGACCTTCTGGGTTGTTGGTGAGGGCACCGATAATGGTGGTGTTGGTCTGCTCCACAAAGCGGACAAACAATGCCGACCCATGAATACCCGTGACGGCATTGGGGGTTTGGATAGTGGTCCGCCCCTGCCCCGGTGGAATCAGCAGGAGAACTGTGCCGTTAGATAGGCGAAAGTTACGGGTATTGGGGGTAAACCGAAAAACAGCACTTTCGCCAATGCGGGCTAAGGAACCATCGTTAAAGCGTAGTTCGGCCCGGGCCTGACGAGATGTGCTGAGGGCATCATTGATGCCAAGCATGTCAGAGACCTGAGCCCGACGAGATTGACCATTGCTATACACCTGCACTTGGTTGCGGGTGAGTTCTACCCTAGCCCAGGTAAGAGTGGACTCGGCACTGGCAGACCTGGGCATGGCGACCAACATCCCCAAGGATGCGCAAACCAGAGAGAGCCAGCGACCAGTGACCGCCATGTTCAGTTTTTCCATTAGAGTCGGATATAAACCAGTTAATGTGAACCAGTTAAATAATTAAAAAATTAAGAACAATTACTCAATGCCCCCGGTCAAACTTTCTGCCGCTGCCGGATAGACACCTGTGCCAAAGCTGCTTTGCTGAACTGACCTATGTTCGAGTTATGCGCTCTGGAAACAGAGGAATCATTCAAACCCCCGAAAGTGTAAAGTTGTCGATGTACCCTTAAATTTATGCTACAGGTCCTACTGGCAAAGATGGGCAAGATTTGATGAAGTGTAGAGTGTTAGATAACACTTTTCTTGAAGATTGTGTGCAACCCGGTGAAAACACCCAGCGGAAATCACCGATCGGGACATTCTCACTAGAAAACGGCGATCGGAAACGCTTGGAAAATTCCCCTTAGAACAGTACCCATCAAAAATCATCCATTAATAGAGGCGCTAGATGACTGAGGACAGGATCGTCTATTTCGCCATCCGGGTTGTCAGCTACAGGATCGTCCTCCGCCCCGGTTGAGGATATTGCCTGGATTACGGTTTTTGTCGATGTTTCGCCATCGCTCGGATGGCTTTGACCCGATGGACTAAAGGCTGATGGGATGCTGGCATCATCTTCAAGCGCTGCCACCCGAACGCCTAATTGGGCAATCTGGTGCTGCAGCTCCATGAACAACAGCACCGACTGGGTGGGCTCTTGGGCCAATAAATATTGCCTGAGGGCCTGCTTGCATAGGTCGCTAAAGCTTTGTTCATGCTTTGCCTGGTGAGTTGCGATCGCATCCAACAAAGCCCTATCCTCTCCACCTTCATCAAAGGAAACGCTCTTACGGATGGATCTAACAACCATGGTCAATTAGGCGCAATAACACTGCCCCTAATAACGCATAGCCAGGGGTTGTCCGTCAATCTAACCAGCCACAACGGTCTTGAGGTTGCAGTCTAAGTTGACGTTCCGGGTACCAACTCAAAGCGGGACGTTTTCCCAAGGATAGTATTCAGAAGTCAGGAGTCAGGAATCAGGGCCTCACTGGCTTCCGGCTTCTGATTCCCCACCTAGCCAGGATTTTCCGGCTTAAGTTGATACCCGACGTTCCTAACCAGCGGCGGCCACCGCCTTAAGATTAGCCAGTTGAGCCTCACCATAAATATACTGACCCAGGGCATTGGCCTGGCGCGAGGGCTTCGCCAAATGTCCCTTGAGTCTGGCCTCCTTTAATAAGGGACGCAATTCACCCCAGAAAAATTCACCGCCGCCACCGGTCACAATCACATCCGTGGCCCGCTCCGGTAGCCAGTTCATAAATAACTGAGACAGCTCCCGAGCAAAACTCTTCCGCAAACTAGGCAAAATTTCATCTAAATCCGTGGGGCGTGACGCTCCCTTAGGCCGATAAAAGCGATCTCCCTCCGCATTATGAACCGCACTAATCAAAGATAGGGATTGACTATCCGCCCCATCAATCTGCGCCGCCACCCGCTCATAAAATTGCGCCATGCCAAAGGATGCACTTTGGGACGCACCACGGGCAAACCGGAAGCGATCAATCGCCAGAAAGTCCGTCGTTTGATGGCCAATATCCACAATGGCCACCGATAAATTAGGAAAGTCAGGGCTATCCGTTTTTTTACTCTGGGCCTCACTCCAAATCAGGCTGCCATAGCCCTCCGGCATTACCCAAACCTTCTCCACATTAATTTCCATGGCCTGTCCCCGGTAAACCATCACATGGGGGGACGTCAGCAGGCTAATAATCTGGGACTTTTCACTATCAAACTGTTCCTGGGAGTGATATGGCAAGCCCAGCACCACACCCAAGGTGCCCTTGAGGCCAAAGTAGCCAACACAGGCCAAGGTTTTCACCAAAGCATCATCCACCTTCGATTGCCCCACCCCCAGATCAGCTCCAAAATCAGCCGCCAAATGACCCACGGCATACCCCTTGCCCTGGTATTCCAGCCACATATCCAGCAGGGGATCGCTCGGCTGCGACTCAAACCCGCCGCGCCGCGCCTGTTCTACCGTCAAATGGGCAACATTCGACGGCACTAACACCACATCACTCTGATTCCGTTTAACACAGGTTTTAGTGGCTGTACGACCAAGGTCAATGCTAAGGAGCTTCATCTTAGAAGTAGGCATAACGCAGATTGGGAGCTAAAAAACGTTCAACAACAAATAGGTAACTCAAACCGATCCTAACCATGAAGGTGCTTGTAAGTAAAACCTCCATAGTCAAGGGGTTAGCTCAAGTTCTGATACATCATGCCGTAACCCTCGATTTCCATGGGTCGTCTTCGTGACAAACTGGCCATTGCAATTAATTAAGAAATTTAAGTGAGAACTATCCAAACCCAGTGAATGGTTCAATTGTACTATAAAATCCCAAAAAACACCCAATTTCCTAAAAACGTCGTGACTGATTTAATCCATGGCTGCTTTAAAGAGCTGATCCCATCCTGGGTTAGCCCACGATGTCAGAATTTTTGAGGTTACACTATCCCAAACATCAGCAATGTCCCAAAGCCAGTGTTTTGGTAACAAATGAAACCTTGAATACATCTCAATTCCATGGAGTTTGAAGAAAACCTATGAGTCCGTCCATGTTTTAGGAAATAGTGTCTACGCTGGTAGCCAAGACAGCGCCCGTACCACATCACAAGTTGAACTTTGAGTGTTTCTCTACGAAAGATTTGAATTTTGGATGTGGCCACAAATTTAGACACTAGGAAACAGGTTATGGCACAAAGTTTTGGAGTAATTGGTTTGGCAGTAATGGGGGAAAATCTAGCCCTCAACGTCGAACGTAACGGCTTTCCGATTTCTGTTTACAATCGATCCCGCGAAAAGACTGATGCCTTTATGGCTAATCGAGCCGGGGGCAAAAACGTCGTGGCCGCCTATTCCCTAGAGGAGTTTGTGGCTTCTTTAGAGCGACCCCGCCGAATTTTGCTCATGGTCCAAGCCGGCAAACCCGTGGATGCGGTGATTGATCAGCTGATGCCCTTGTTAGATCCCGAGGACATGATCATCGACGGAGGCAACTCCCTATATGAAGACACCGAGCGCCGTGTGAAAGTCCTAGAAGGTGCCGGTTTCCGCTTTATCGGCATGGGTGTCAGCGGTGGTGAGGAAGGAGCCCTGAATGGTCCCAGTCTGATGCCCGGTGGTACCCGTGCGGCCTACGAGTCCATCGAGCCCATTGTCAAAAAAATTGCCGCCCAAGTGGATGATGGTCCCTGCGTCACCTACATTGGCCCTGGCGGTGCCGGTCACTACGTCAAAATGGTGCACAACGGCATTGAGTATGGCGACATGCAGCTGATTGCCGAAGCCTATGACCTAATGAAGAATGTATTGGGTCTAAACCATGAGCAGCTCCATGAGGTCTTTGCCCAGTGGAATACCACTGAAGAGCTAGACTCCTTCCTAATTGAGATTACGGCTGACATTTTCACTAAGACCGAAGGCGATACGGCCTTAGTGGAAAAAATCTTGGATGCTGCCGGTCAAAAAGGTACCGGTCGCTGGACCGTCATGACTGCTCTGGAAATGGGTGTCGGCATTCCCACCATTACAGCGGCGGTGAATGCGCGGATTATGTCATCCATTAAGGATGAGCGGGTGGCCGCATCCACGCAGATTACGGGTCCCGATGGCCGGCTCACGGAGAACACCACCCTGTGGATCAACAAGATTCGCGATGCCCTGTACTGTTCCAAAATTTGTTCCTATGCCCAGGGCATGGCCCTATTGCGTAAGGCCTCGGACAATTTTGGCTATGATCTAGATCTAGGGGAATGTGCACGCATTTGGAAAGGTGGGTGCATTATTCGAGCTAGATTCCTGAACAAGATCAAGCATGCATTTTCAGAAAATCCCGAGCTACCCAACCTGTTGCTGGCCCCTGAATTTAAGCAAACGATTCTAGACCGCCAGTCGGCTTGGCGGGATGTTGTGGCCATGGCTGCCCAATACGGTATCCCGGTCCCGTCCTTTAGCGCGTCATTGGATTACTTTGACAGCTATCGGCGGGCGCAGTTGCCCCAGAACCTGACCCAGGCTCAACGGGATTACTTTGGGGCTCACACCTACCAGCGGGTGGATCAGGAGGGTACCTTCCATACCGAGTGGGCGAAGGAAACAGCTGCAGTCTAGGGCACTGACTCACTAGCTAATTGAAGGTAGCTAATTGAAGATAAAGTCAAGGGGTTCACATCCGCATGGGTGGCGAACCCCTTGGCGTAAGCAGATTGCCCCTTGGCGTAAGCAAATTGACTGATGATGGCAATGGGACCACCACCAGATACGCCTTGGTGTTCGCCACCGCCAGATACATAGATCTTGGGGCTACGCAGAGGAGGCAGCTTTCAGTCATCCTTGGGGCTTCTTGCCAGTGAGCCAGTAGGTGGTTATTTTCCCTTTACCCTTGATGCTTGTGAGACCACGCTGTTCAAAGACATACTGGTTGGCCAGCTTTTCATAGATGATGGGGGTGACCTGAATTTTGCCAGGTTTACCCTGGGACTCCATACGACTGGCGACATTGACCGTATCCCCCCACAAATCGTAGGCGAATTTCTTCGTGCCGATCACCCCGGCGACGACGGGTCCCATGTGGATACCGATGCGGCCCTGGAGGGGCCGATGCGTTTTATCGCTTGTGGGATAGGTGAAGGATTGCAATGCTTGGAGCATGTCGAGAGCCATATTTGCGATCGCGCTGACATGGTCCGTCGCACTACCCGGCAGGCCACCCACTACAATATAGGCATCCCCAATAGTTTTGATTTTCTCCAGTTGATGACGGCCACACAGGTGATCAAATTTTGAGAAAACCTGACTGAGAAAATCCACCAGCTCCTTAGGAGAAATCTGGCTGGACAGGGGAGTAAAATCAACAATATCGCAAAACAGCACCGTCACCTCCTCAAACCCATCGGCAATGGTCTCTTCGTTTTCCTTCAGACGTTCAGCGATGGATACGGGCAGAATGTTGTGTAATAGTTTTTCGGACTTGATTCTTTCTTTTTCTAACGCTTCGGTACGTTGAGCTACCTTTTGTTCTAACGTGTTGTACAGCTGGGCATTTTGGATTGAAATAGCGGCCTGGGAAGACAATAAATTAATCACCTCTAAGCGGTCACGGGTAAAGGTATTGGGGGCGAGAAAATGCTCAAAATATACCAATCCTGTGAGACTGCCCTGATGTAGCAGCGGCGCACAGAGAATGGACTTAGGGCTTGGGCGTAACCGGTCTCGCGCTCTAACTCAAGCAAACAGGGGCCAATCGACTGCACCGAGTAGGTTTCGGTGTGGATAAAGGCGTTCAGTTTCATGCTGAATGCGAAAATGAGTAAACGCTTGCCA
>NZ_JAYGIG010000043.1:0-26683 GCF_034932105.1 Leptothoe sp. PORK10 BA2
CTCTTTCAACGTGGCAATAGTAGATTGAGTCATACCAGGCATCCATGGGCAAACGAGGTTGCCTTAGATCCTATGGCTTCTTAATCCTCTGTTTGATAATTATTAAGAAACGTGTGCGTTCGCCCTAGAGAATGGGGGCAGGTAAAGGCTCCTGGCACCGCAAATGCCACCACGGTTTTGTGCTCAAAGAAATCCGCCGTCGACAGCTCGTACCAACCCACCGCTGTCACTATTCGGAAGCTTACTTGGGGGACAGGCCGACCCTCATGGTTGAACAACATTTACCTAGCTCCTGACTCACATTCAGCACCAGTTAGACTCTGCTTAACTACGACATTGATAAACAGGAAATACAACTATAAGGACAACCGGGAGCTGCCCCCACAGTGACTAACGGCATAGTTATCGGTCAACTTGGTATATTCCAAGCTTAATCACGCCACCCTGATTTTGGCCGTTAAAAATGAAATTGCTTTGCAATACTTAAAGTCTCTGTAAGGTTTGTTACATAGAACCTGTGCCTTAATCCAATCTAAGTAGGTTTTCCTAGGAACTATTTCCACCGTAATCAAGTCCTTAAGGTAGTTGCTAATAGGTGCCATTTACCAGCAGCATCAGGTGTGAACATCAACCCTTTGCAAAGCAAGTATCCTGGGCAATGCTCAGAAACTTGTTTTAATCTTGTCAGAAACTTGTTTTAATCTTGACTGAATTATCCCAAGTTGTCTGACTTTACAACAGGTTTTTGATATATCGAATATTTAGTGTATATGGATAGGGGTATGGCTGATCCTGGTGATCGATGCAAGGAAGCCAAACACCTGTTTTCTATCTTATGAACGATTAGGCTAACCCACTTATCCCAATTGGAAACTGTTGGGCACGTTGTTTTTGAGGTCAAGGCAATTAATAGAGGTGCCCTGTTGTTGAAAATTAGCCAATGTTCCGATGAAGAATTCTCCTGATAGTTAGGAATACTTTCAGAATCCTTTATTTAGCAAGTTTTAATGTGACGAGACGTACATAGCTCACAACGTAGGTGATCGCTGAAAGCTTTAGGTAGCAACGGCTATGTGCGGCACAATCCGATGAATATATTCATCGGATTGCGATATGTGGCTCCTTTCATAGATTAACGAGATGCATTTCATCCCTAGATTTAGTCATGTCAAACAAACTGTAGGTGGTGAAGTGACGGCGACCATGCCTACTCAGCAGTTCAACCCTGTGATGGATAGCATCAACTTCAGTATTCGTCTATTAGATCTCGATACGACTTTACAGAATATCGTGGTCGAAGTTAGACAGCTGCTCAATGTAGATCGAGTAGCTATTTTCAAGTTTGAACCTGGTCTGGGTGGAAATGGTTCGTTTATTGTTGAGGATTTGGCAAAAGGCTATTTATCGCTCCTGGCTATCCAACGAGATAAGCCTTTTAGAGCTGATCCGGTCCAATATCTTGAAGGACAGACCCAGGCAATCGCCGATATTCATCATGCTGATTTAGACCCTCGGGATGTGGAGCGGTTCAATCAGTGGCAAGTGAAAAGTAGTTTAGTTGTGCCCATACTTAAGGAACAGGACCTCTGGGGATTGCTATGGGTGCACCATTGCCAAGCTGCCCATGAGTGGCGTCCCGAAGAAATTAGTCTAGTGCAGCAGATTGTTGAAAAATTTAGGCTAGTCCTGGATCAGATGGAAGATTTTACTACAGTCTATCCCCATGAAATACTGACTGATGATCTGGATCGCGAACAAGCCCTGGCCAAAACGATTGGCAAGATTCGTCAGTCTCTGGATATAGATGGTTTGCTTAAAACTGTTACCACCGAAATATGCCATCTTTTAAAAGCAGATCGGGTGGCAATATTTCAGTTTACGCCTGAACAAGGTGGGCAGGGGGAATTTGTTGCTGAAAATGTATCGGGCAATTGGCGATCTGTCTTAACTCAAGAAGCATTTGAGTATAATTTTGAGGAGCCATCGATCCCTCAAAGTGATGAGAGACGAGTTCAGGCCGTCAGCGATATTTTCAAGGCTGGGCTGAGTGACAATCACGTTAAGTTCTTAGAACGGTTTGAGGTTAGGGCTAATCTAGAAGTACCTATCCTACAAGGTGAACAGGTATGGGGACTAATCTGTATCCATCAATGTGAATGTGTACGCCACTGGAGTGCAGATGACATCAGGTTTGTACAGCAGATTGTGGAATATTTAAGTTTTGCCTTACAACAGTTAAAGCTGTTGGAGCAGCTACGCTATCAGACCGAGCAGCAAAAGTCCCTAACGGGTGTGATTACCCGGATTCGTGAATCCCTTGATTTGGAAACTATTTTCCAAACAACAGCCCAGGAAGTGAGACAGCTACTAAAGGCTGATCAAGTGGGTATCTTTTTCTTTCAAAGTGAAGAGCATTGGGAAGGACAGTTTGTTGCTGAAGATTATGGCGAAGGAGTAATATCCATCCTTGAGGAACAGATTTATGATCACTCCTTTGGAAAAAGCTATAGGCCTCTTTATCAGGCAGGGCAGATGTATGTTGCCAACAACATTTATGAACATGGCATCCAACACAGTTGTATTCAGACACTAGAGTATTTTGGCATCCAGGCGAATGTGGTATCGCCCATTATGAATGGGACTGAGCTATGGGGTCTGCTTTGCATTCATCAATGTCAGAGTACTCGGCAATGGCAACTGTCTGAAATTGAGTTTATTGACCAAATTGCTAAGCATTTGGGGGTTGCCCTAGGTCAATGGAGCCAGGTGGAGCAGTTAAAACTGCAGGCTGCTCAGCTGGCTTATATCTCGTCCCGTGAACGGGCATTAGAGCAGCAACAGCTGTTATCTGAAACCATTAATGCTATTCGTGACTCCCTACAAATCGAGGAGATTTTTGATACGACGACCAAAAAAATTCAATCGCTATTCAAAACCGATCGGGTAGTTATTTATCGGTTTAATTCTAATTGGAGCGGTCAGTTTGTGGCCGAATCTGTGGCAGATGGCTGGCCTGAGCTGGTGGGTGCTCAGAAAATAATTAAAGATCCCTATTTGATGGAGCATCAAGGGGGACGCTACGCCCATCAGCAAACCTTGGCGGTGGATGATATTCATCAGACGGACTGTGAAGCTCATCATATGACCTTGCTAGAGGACTCTAATGCACTGGCTTATATTATTGTGCCAATCATGGAGGGTAATGGATTATGGGGGTTGCTAGCGGTTTGTCAAAATTCTTGTCCGCGTCATTGGGAAACGGATGAAATAGATTTTTTATCCCAGGTGAGTACTCAACTGGGGGTAGCTCTAAATCAGGCAGAGGTGGTGGCCCAGGTGCGCGAGCAGGCGGCGGCTTTGCAAAAGGCTACGGATCGCCAAAGGGCTTTGACTCTAACCATTGATAAAATTCGTCAATCCTTGGATATTGACGTGATTTTTACCACCACCACCCATGAGGTGCGACAGCTTCTAGAAGTAGATCGGGTGGCTATTTATCGATTTAATTCTGACTGGAGTGGGGCATTTGTGGCTGACTCTATGGTGGATAGTTGGCAACCGGCTATTCCCAATCAGACGATTATCCAGGAGGTTTTTTCCGCACCTGATCAGGATGGTCAATTACCCCGCAATGAGGTGTTTGTCCCGATTTCACAAGGGGAAAAACTGTGGGGGTTGCTAATGGCCTATCAAACGTCAAAACCTCGCTACTGGGATGAGGACGCGGTAGGACTGTTGGCCCAGGTGGGGACTCAATTGGGTGTAGCGTTGCAGCAGGCGGAGCTGTTGACTAAAACTCAACAACAAACGGTAACCCTAAATAAAACCCTACAAGCGTTAAAAAGTACCCAGGCTCGGTTGGTGCAGGGTGAGAAAATGGCTGGATTGGGTCAGCTAGCGGCTGGCATTGCCCATGAGATTAACAATCCGGTGGGATTTATCTCTAGCAATTTAGAGCCGCTGCAGGTGTATGTGACTGGACTGTTGGAACTGCTGGATCTGTACCAACAGCAGTATCCGAAACCAGAACAGCCCATTGAAGACAAGATTGAGGATATTGACATGGAATTTATCTTAGAGGATTTGCCTAAGATAATGGCGTCCATGCAAATGGGGTCTAGTCGCATTGTCGATATTGTTAGGAGCATGCAAAACTTCTCCCGGGTGGATGAATCTGCGCTCAAAAATGTGGATATTCATCAGGGGATTGATAATGCGCTTTTAATTTTGAAACATCGGTTAAAGGCGGATAAACTGCACGCTGATATCAATGTTGTTAAATCCTATGGGGATTTACCGTCTATTCAATGTTACGCCAGCCATCTTAACCAGGTATTTATGAATATTTTGGTGAATGCTGTAGATGCCTTTGATGGGCATCAACTGCCCAATCATCGGTCACCGAAAATTCAGATTTCTACCAGTTGGAAACAGGAGAAGAATGCTCTAGTCATAGAGGTGGCGGATAATGGCCCTGGCATTCCAGAGGAGGTGGCGGCCAATATCTTTAATCCGTTTTTTACCACAAAACCGGTGGGTAAAGGAACTGGATTAGGGCTATCCATTAGTTATCAAATTGTGACGGAAATGCATCAGGGCAAATTGTACTGTCAGTCTAATGTCGGCCAGGGGACGACGTTTTACATTGAGATTCCGGTGGCGCTTACGCCGGTAAGTGATGGTCATTAGGGGGAATGGGTTTCGATCAACTTAGCCGGGCTTCACTTGACGACAGCTTTTTTCAGCTCTAAGGTCCAAAAGCTGATGGTGCCGAGGAGCATTGCGATCGCAATCTGCCTCCCACTCAACGCCACGGTCGAGAAAAACACTTGGCACACCGGCACATAAATCACCAGCAATTGTAAACAGAAGGTGAGCAGCACCGCCCCCAGTAGCTTTTTATTGGACAGGAGTCCAATCTTAAACAATGACTCCGATGACGACCGCACCGCTTCTGACAGGGCAATGCGAGAAAACGCCAGGGTGGTAAACACCATGGTTTGCCAAGCGGGATCTCCTCCACGCCAGTAGGTGTGGGCTACCAGGATTAAAACAATTCCCAAGAGTAACCCAACCCAGAGAATATCGGTGCCCATGCCCCGACTAAAAATACTCTCATTGGGTCGATAGGGGGGGCGCTTCATCACCCGTTTTTCCGCCGGTTCAAAACTCAGGGCCAGGGCCAGTAAACCATCGGCAATTAGATTGATCCATAAAATCTGGATTGGCACCAGTGGGATCGGCATGCCGAAAAAAGGCGCTAAGAACAACAGCCACAGCTGACCCACATTGCCCGCCAGGGTGTACTTAATAAATTTACGAATGTTGTCATAGATCACGCGCCCTTCCCTAACGGCGGCCACAATAGAGGCAAAGTTGTCGTCCTGTAGCACAATATCGGCGGCCTCCTTCGCCACATCAGTGCCGCTGATCCCCATGGCCACGCCAATATCCGCCTGCTTGAGGGCTGGAGCGTCATTCACCCCATCTCCCGTCATCGCTACAATGTGGCCCCGGTGCTGCAATGTTTGCACAATCCTGAGTTTGTCCTCCGGGGTGACCCGGGCATAGACAGCAGTCTCGGTGACAGCGGCGGCCAGCTGCTCCACCGGCATTTTGCTGAGGGCTTGCCCAGTGAGGGTGTTATTGTTAACGCCGTCGTTAATCCCCAGGGACTGGGCAATGTGCTGGGCAGTGAGGGGATGATCCCCCGTAATCATCACCACCTGGATGCCTGCCGTTTGGCAAAGGTGAATGGCCTCTTTGACCTCGGGGCGAGCGGGGTCCATCAGCCCCATCATGCCCAGAAACACGAGCTGCTGTTCTAGATTGTCGGGCTTGGGGATCGTGGACACCGGGCGAAAGGCCAGCCCCAGTACCCGCAGCCCCTGGTTGGCAAGGCGATCATGGGCGGTGTAGATCCGCTCGCGCAGATCATCGGTGAGCACCTGCACCTGATGGTCGATCCACACCCGATCCATGGTGGGCATGAGACTTTGCAGGGCACCTTTGCTAAACACAACAGCCTGGGTATTGGAGGGTACGGCCTGCTGCCAAATCTTTTGTAGGCTATCGGGTAGGGGTTGATCACAGCGATGGCAGGTGGTCATCCGCTTGCGGTCTGAATCAAACGGAACCTCGCTAATGCGGGGCCACAGCTGGTCTAGCTTCCGCTTGAGCAGTCCCACTTGGGCAGCGGCGGTGACCAGGGCAGTTTCGGTGGGGTCACCAAT
The DNA here is from genome assembly GCF_034932105.1 of Leptothoe sp. PORK10 BA2. Taxonomy (NCBI): domain Bacteria; kingdom Bacillati; phylum Cyanobacteriota; class Cyanophyceae; order Nodosilineales; family Cymatolegaceae; genus Leptothoe; species Leptothoe sp. PORK10 BA2. The sequence goes on from NZ_JAYGIG010000043.1 coordinate 6,234, forward strand.
GGCTTGGTTTTGATCCAGGGTGGCATCATTACAAAAGGCTCCGCTCAAGAGTAATAAACTGAGCCCCTGATTGCCAATGGCCTCATCGTCGAAGAACTCTACCCGCTGGTCGGAGAACTCTACCCGCTGTCCGGCAATATCTAGCACAGTGACCGTCATCTGGTTCTCGGTGAGGGTGCCTGTTTTGTCAGAGCAAATGGTTGTGACTGACCCCAAGGTTTCCACTGCCGGCAGGTGACGAATTAGGGCTTGGCGCTTGAGCATGCGTTCTGCCCCCAAGGCCAGGGAAATGGTGACCACCGCCGGGAGTCCCTCCGGCACAGCCGCGACGGCCACACTGACCGCCGTCAGTAGCATGTGGCGCAGCGATTCTCCCTGGATCAGTCCCATGGCTGCAATCACCAGGGCAATGGTAATGGCTCCTGCGCCGAGCACTTTACCCAGTTGGGTCAGCCGCTTTTGCAGCGGTGTGGGTTCGGCCTCCACCGATTGGAGCATGCGGGCGATGTGACCAATTTCGGTGGCCATGCCGGTTTCGGTCACCACAAAGGTGCCGCGCCCCCGGGTGATGGTGGTGCTGTGATAAACCATGTTGCACCGATCGCCCAGGGCTTGTTCCTCTTTAAAGACGGCGGTAGCCTGCTTATCCACGGGGGCTGACTCGCCCGTGAGGGCTGATTCTTGGACCTGGAGGTTGACGGTTTCGATCAGGCGTCCGTCAGCGGGGACTAGGTTTCCGGCCTCTAACAGCACCAAGTCACCCTGAACCAACGACTCCATGGAACAGGTTTGAACTTGGCCGTCTCGTTTTACCCGCACCGTGGGTACAGCCATTTTTTTGAGGGCCGCCATGGCTTTTTCCGCCCTGCGTTCCTGGCGAAACCCTAGGATTGCATTGAATATGACAATGGCGAGAATTGCGATCGCATCCCGCAAATCCCCCACAATTACAGAAATAATCGCCGCCACAATCAGCATGACCACCAAGGGTTCACTGATTTGTGACCAAAGCACCTGCCAGGGAGACTTACCCGCAGTGGCCACTAATGCGTTAGGCCCATCGCGCAACAGCCGCTGATGGGCTGCGACTGTGGTTAATCCATGCTCTAGATGACTGTTAACCTGCTGGATTACGACATCGGCTTCAATTTGATACCATTGACTCACAGTTGTCTGCCACCATATAGGATTGAGTGTTGGACATGCCTACGCCGTTAGGCTACTAGTCTAACCTCACTATAAATAATGATTTATGGCCTTGGATAAAAAATAAAAAACTTCAGCGGAATACATGTCTCCGCTGAAGTTTTTTACCTAAGGCCTATGGGGTCAGGGCGTTAATTATTGGTAAAGCAAAATCGACTGATCCGGCTCGATAACAACCACCGTTGGGGCCGTCACATTACCCACAATGACACCAGCCGCAGCACCTCCCAAAATCTCTAAGAAGTCCGCATCCCCTAGCACTTCCCCAATGATCAAACCACCCGCACCACCGATGGCAGCATCCTCAATGATGTCGTCAGTATCGGTTTGACGAGGATCCTTTTGATCCGTGAGAGTTTCAGACACCGCAGTGAGGTCAAAAATGCGATCGCCCACCTCTGCAGAATCAGCCACATAGCGCAGTCCACCATCTACCGGCTCAAACTGGCCCCGGATAATACTCCCCTCAGGCAAGAATTGATCCCCTACAGCGGTGCGATTCTCCAGCCGGAGGTTATACTCGTGGACCTCATCCTTGTTTAGATATAGGGTGTCATCGCTACGGATAACGGTACTGAGGGCTTGATTGTTGGCCTGGGCAACAATCACGGGCTCTGCTGTACGCCCAGGGGTGACTTCCTGGGCCAAAGCTGGACTCACAATGGCCCCCAGAGAAATGAGGGTACTGGCAATGGCAATGGCTTTCATGGTGGATTCCCCCGTGGGTTAGTTGGCTTGTTCTGTAATCAGTTTCCCCTAGGAAAATGAGTAGGGTATGAGGGTGGAATGATGGATTCCCTAATCAAATTCATCCCCCAAAGTTTTGGCGTTAGCCAAACAAACTGAATACTGGGAACAGATTGATTAAACCAATCCAAACGGGAACCATGAAGCCCGTTATGCCAGTTGATACGGTGGCATAACGGGTGGGTTGTTGTTGTTTCAGAAGAGAATCGGCAACACTTGCTGTGGTTAAAATTTGCCTACAGCCTGGCGAGAAAGACCCCAATCTGATCTAAAAAACCGGGGTTAGAGGCAGCCAGCACCCCACCTAAAAAGCCAAACAGGTGGCCTTCCCAGGACATGGTGGTGTCATCGGCACCAGGCATTATGCTCCAAAACTGATCGCCATAGAGCAACATGACCAGAAAGGCCAACCCCAGGGTCATGAGGGTCACTTCCAAGTACCCCCGGGCAATCAGATACCCTAAATAGCCAAAAATTAGACCGCTGGCCCCCAAGTGAATGGCCGCCCGCCCAAAAATCCAGGTACCCAAACCGCTGACGAGTAAAATTGCGACGCTGATGGCATAGAAATCATCCAGCCCCTGCAGCAGTACCAACCAACCCAAAATGGCAAACGGTAAAGTATTGGCAATCAAGTGGGCCGCATTGCGATGGAGGAACGGCGAAAACAAAATACCGAGTAGGCCTAAGGGCTCACGAGGACGAATACCCAGGAGCCGGTTGAGCCCCCCTCCCAAATAGGCAAAATTAACAACCCCCACCACCCAAGCCATTAAGACACAGTCCCGTAGGACCTTTGCTTGGGTCTGCCAGTCGATGGGTATGAACATCGAGACGATAACGGTGCCCAATATCATATAGATAAGGACAAGCTGTTGCTTAACCCCTGTCATCACAGAAAACCTGCTGCTACAAATTTTTTGATTTGAACGTAGAGGCACCCAGGACAACGCGCAGTAAAATGAGCGTTGCTTACGTAGATTAACTGCTGTATTTAACCATACCTATATATTTACGTAGAAAACCCATTACCCTGTGGATACTTAAACAAAAATCAACACGATAGACTGGATATAGCGTCCTTTTTGGTTGTTCAGCATCATGGGTGGCGATTTTTGGGTAGGTGCCCCAGGTTACTCAAAACGGCGGGTCAAAATTTGATCGCCCTATACCCATCGGTTGCCCATGGGTGGGAAAATAGGCCTATCGATAAGTGGAAAAAGGATGAACGTAAAATCGTTAGCGGCGGACCTGGGAACAATAATACTCATGGTGTTCCTCGCGGTGGTGAGTTTTGCGGCCCCCAGTTGGGCCTATTTGCAAGACGATGTAGATATGCTGCTAGAACTTAGGGACTGCCCAGTGTGCATCCTCTCGGAGGCCGATCTATCGGGGCAAGATTTTTCCCAGGTGAATCTCAAAATTGCCGAGTTAAGCCAAGCCAATTTGAGCCAAAGTAATTTGCAGGAAGCCAATTTGATGTTGGCGGAACTGGGGGGGGCTAACCTCAGCCAGGCAAACCTGGTGGGGGCATCCCTCAACGGTGCTCGACTGCAGGGGGCTAACTTAAGTGGTGCGGACCTGACCGGTGCCGTTTTGACCCAGGCCAATATGTCGGGGGCCAACCTGCAAGGAGCCAACCTACAGGATGCGGAGCTGACGGGAGCGATTATTGGCGATGCCAATTGGCGCGGGGCCAACCTCAAGGGGGCCAATCTGCGGGGAGCCATTTGGTCGGAGGCGATTATCTGTGATACGGTGCTGCCCGATGGTGCCATTGGCGATCGCAACTGTTAAATCCCATCTAAACATCCCAGCTGACATCCCAGCTGATCAGTTACCCTGCAGGTTCAACGACCTCTGCTAATCCACTTTTACCCATCCATGAGTGACATCACCCTGAATATCATCGCCGTTTCGGTTTTTTCGGTGACGATGCTGATTTTGCTAGGTCCGCTGCTGTCCGTTTCACCAGAAGGGTTGGCGACGGTGACGGCGACCTTGATTGGCTTGGTGTCTTTGGATCAGCTGGGTTGGCAAGGGCGGGGGGGCACCCTGCTGGTGGATTGGCTGTCCCAGCGATCGCCGGCATATTGCGATCGCATCGTCCACCACGAAGCGGGCCATTTCCTCACCGCCTATCTCCTCGGCATTCCCATCGATGCCTACACCCTCACCGCCTGGGAAACCTTGCAGGCCGGAGTCAATGGCACCGGCGGTGTCGTCTTTAAGACCGACGACATCGACCGGGCCGTAGAAATCGGTAAAATCAGTCAGCAAGAGATCGACCGCTACTGCACCGTCTGGATGGCGGGCATCGCCGCCGAAGAACTCACCTATGGCACCGCTCAGGGCGGCCGGGACGACCGACTAAAGCTCAACCTGCTATGGCAGCAAATGAACCGCCCCTTAGCCGAGGTCCCCCTCAAACAGCGCTGGTCCATGCTCCAAGCTAGAACCCTGATCGAAAAAGAACCCAACGCCTACAGCGCCCTGATCAAGGCCATGGCCGACCGCCGCCCCGTCAAAGAATGCTGTGATTTGATCGAGCAGCATTTACAATCGGCAGAGGCCTAGCTCCTCATTCTACGGAACAGCCCCATTCGGGAATGAATACCTACAAAACCATTGATGTTTCATTAAACTTAATGCAGCATCAGTCAGAATGGATAGAACTTTAAGTCCGCCAAGCGCGCCCTCTAAAAAAATGTCTACGTCAAAGCCTGGGTTAGAAAAATCAGTCACCAGTGGCGCTGGCATTCGCCAAGCCTTTCTCAAATTTTACGAGGCGAAAGGTCATCAGATCCTTCCCAGCGCGTCCCTGGTACCGGAAGACCCCACGGTTTTGCTGACCATCGCCGGTATGCTGCCCTTTAAACCCATCTTTTTAGGCCAGCGCAAAGCCCCCGTAGACCGGGCCACCACCTCCCAGAAATGTATCCGCACCAACGACATTGAGAATGTAGGCCGCACCGCCCGCCACCACACATTCTTTGAAATGCTAGGCAACTTTAGCTTTGGCGACTACTTCAAAGAAAAGGCCGTCGCCTGGGCCTGGGAACTATCCACCCAGGTGTTTAAGCTGGACCCCAAAAATCTAGTCGTCAGCGTCTTTCGCGAAGATGACGACGCCTATGCCATCTGGCGCGACCAGATCGGCGTCCCCGAACAGCGCATCATCCGCATGGATGAAAAAGACAACTTCTGGACCTCTGGACCCACCGGACCCTGTGGCCCCTGCTCTGAAATTTACTACGACTTCCATCCCGAGCTAGGGGATGACAACATCGATTTAGAGGACGACACCCGGTTTATCGAGTTCTACAACCTGGTATTCATGCAGTACAACAAGGATGCCGACGGCAACCTAACCCCCCTACAGGCCCAGAACATCGACACCGGCCTGGGCCTAGAGCGCATGGCCCAGATTCTGCAGAAAAAACCCAATAACTACGAGACGGACCTGATCTTTCCCATCATCCAAACGGCGGCGGATATTGCCGGGATCGACTACTTCGCCGTGGATGAGAGCAAGAAGGTCTCCCTCAAGGTGATCGGTGACCACGTGCGCTCCGTCGCCCACATGATTTCCGATGGCATCACCGCCTCCAATGTGGGGCGAGGCTACATCCTGCGCCGATTAATTCGTCGCGTGGTACGCCACGGTCGCTTACTTGGCATCGAAGGCGCCTTTGTTAACCAGGTGGCCGAAAGCGCCATTGCTCTCTGTGAGACTGCCTATCCCGAGCTGCGGGAGCGGGAAAGCATGATCAAAGCTGAGCTAGATCGGGAAGAAACCCAATTTCTCAAAACCCTGGAACGGGGCGAAAAACTGTTGGCGGAGATCCTGGAACGTAAGCCCAAGCAGATTTCTGGCGAAGAAGCCTTTAAACTGTACGACACCTTTGGTTTTCCCCTGGAGTTGACCCAGGAGATTGCAGAAGAGAATGATCTGACCGTGGATGTGGCCGGTTTTGAAACCGCCATGGAAGCCCAGCGGGAGCGAGCCAAGAGCGCCCATGAAACGATTGATCTACTGGCCCAAGGGAGCCTCAGCCAACTGGGTATCGACTCCACCGACTTTCTCGGCTACACCGACGTCACTAGTCAAAGTACGGTGAAGGCCATTTTGGCCAATGGGGAAACGGTGGAGACCGCTGAAGCGGGCACCGACGTGCAGCTGGTGCTAGACCAAACCCCCTTCTACGCCGAGTCCGGTGGCCAGATTGGCGACCGGGGCTATCTGGCTGGCGATACCTTGGTAGTACGCATTGAGGATGTGCAAAAGGATAACAATCTGTTCATCCACATCGGTCGGGTGGAGCGGGGCACCCTATCCATCGGCGATAGCGTCAGTGCCCAAATTGACCGCGCCTGTCGTCGTCGGTCCCAGGCCAACCATTCCGCCACCCACCTACTCCAAGCCGCCCTCAAAAAGCTAGTGGATGACGGCATTTCTCAGGCCGGTTCCCTAGTCAGCTTTGACCGGCTGCGGTTTGACTTCAACTCTCCCCGTGCCCTCACCCCAGCCGAAGTGCAGCAGGTGGAAGCCCAGGTCAACACCTGGATTGCCGAAGCCCACAGTGCCCAGGTAGAGGTGATGCCCATTGCCGATGCCAAGGCCAAGGGGGCAACCGCCATGTTTGGCGAGAAGTATGGCAACGAAGTGCGAGTGGTGGATTTCCCTGGGGTATCCATGGAGCTGTGCGGCGGCACCCATGTGGGCAACACAGCGGAGATCGGTGTATTTAAAATTATTGCCGAGTCTGGCATTGCCGCTGGGGTGCGACGCATCGAGGCGGTGGCGGGTCCGGTGGTGTTGGAATACCTGAACGTGCGTGACCAGATCGTGAAGGATCTGGGGGAGCGATTTAAGGCCAAGCCCGAGGAGCTGGTGGAGCGGATTATCAACCTCCAGACCGAGCTAAAGACCAGCCAAAAAACGGTCGATGGTTTGAAGTCGGAACTGGCCCTGTTAAAGTCAGATCAGCTACTGGACCAAGCACAAACCATGGGGGATTTCCAGGTGCTAGTGGCCAACATGGGAGAAGTAGATGCTGACTCGCTGAAAACAGTGGCAGAGCGGTTGTTGCAGAAGCTAGGGGAGGGTGCCGTGGTACTGGGTTCCATCCCGGCGGAGGGCAAGGTGAGTCTGGTGGCGGCCTTTAGCAAAGCGGCCATGGATAAAGGGCTGAAGGCTGGCCAGTTTATTGGCGGCATCGCCAAGATTACTGGCGGCGGCGGCGGTGGTCGACCTAACTTTGCCCAGGCGGGTGGTCGCGATGCGTCGAAGCTGCCTGGGGCCTTGGATGCGGCAAAGGAGCAGTTGTGGTCGGCGTTGGGGTAAGGAGCAACAGCCCTCAGAACACCTGTCATGGGGTGCCCCAGAACATGTCTCCCTGCCAGCCACTTCACACTATTTTCAGAACAAAATCAAACGTGGCTCTTTTGTTGTCGTCCCTATCCTTTCCCAACAACAAAAGAGTAGAACTAAAGAAAATATCACCTTGATTGGCTGCTTCATCTGGGAAATAAAGCTGTGTCGTCAAAACCGGTTGATTAGCCCAGTTGATTGATGAAATTAGCCAGTGGGCTCAGGACGGTCTCTCTAGATTCCAACGTGAAGTAGCGACTTTAGAGAAAGCTCTGCCACCGCCAATTTCTTCACAGTTAGATTGACGGCTCAAGGTCTGCATTCTCATGCAGCTATTTTAGGTTGCTGGTAAATAGATAAGTAGATAGACCCAATCAAATATAAGACGCTAGTGTCTGAAAACCTTGCTGTGCAGACACCTGATCTAAAAAAGATTAGACTGACCTACTTACCTACATTAAGCAAACTTAACCTGAATTGTCATATCGTCATAATCGGTATCACCGCCACCGGCCATATCTTCAAAGCCAAAGATATTATCGCCGTAGAGACGAACATGATCCACCCTATCGGCATTAGCCCCCATAAATGGAAAGTAAATGGCCGGATCGTTGGACGTATCCACATCCAACAGGTCTTCAATGGTGCCATTGACCACAATAAATGGAGCCAGTATTTTGCCAGCCTCCAAGGTCGTGTTGATGGTGGTAACACTGTTAGCCTCAACAGCGAGAGAGATATCCGCCACTCGGCGCCCCAGGGCTGCTTGAATATACTCCGTTGTCACCCCAGGACTCACGGCATTACCCGCATTGTCAGTGATTTGTCCGGATAAATCATCCACCTCATAGAAGCCAACAATATTGTCGAAGTACGCTTCCCGTTGAATCGTCAAGGTAACATTGACCGCAGCGGTGAGGCTGGTCAGATCAATAATCTCAGCCTGGCTCACCCCCTGGAAGCCAACACCCGTTGGCGCAGTGTTCACCTGGGCCGCACTAATATTGACACCTTCAATATCCAGGCTAAAGTTATTGCCGGTGCCCGTAATTTGACGGCTGCTGGAGAAGGAAACTGTTCCACTGCCACCACTCAAATACGTATCCACCGTGCCATCGGTGATGGAGAAAAAGTTCAAATAGCTACCGCTAATAAATGAGCGGGTGCTGTTAAAGCTAAATTCTGAAACAAAGTCAGTACTGTTTGAGACGGGAGAGAAGAGTACCGCAGATCGAGCCAAGGCTGCTGCCGTATACCCCACATCCCCAGGAGCCAACCCATCGATGGTGCCATTGGCATCATCCGCCACAAACACCCCAATTTCTGCCGTGGTGCTAATCTGAGCCACACTAAACTCAAGATTAATGGTAGTCGCTCCATTGAGAAACGATTGCAGCTGATTCCAAACCTGGCCACCCACATTACGCCCGAGGGCACGACCATTTAAGTCACCATCCTCAAAGTGAATCCCCCCGTAGATCCGAGACAGTCCAGCCTCATCAGCGGCTTCTGTGAAGGTATCCCAGGCCAATGTAATCGATGAACCAGGGGTCGTGCCCGGTTCAAACCGAGATTGCCCGGGTTGGAATGTAACCGACGTCCCAAACGCATTGTTGCCAGTGAACAACCTTAAGATCTCTGCACCAGCGGCACTAAAGGCACTGTGGCCAGAGGTATATTCCGAAAAGGGTGGAGACGGGTCACCGCCGGGGGTTTGGTAAGTTAAAAAGTCTTCAGCCAGAATCAGGCCAGTGCCCAATCCCGGCCCAGCCCAAGCATTAATGGCGTAAGGTCCCCCGACTGTAATGGGGTCACCAATTAACCCGAGTCGACCCAGTTCACGCACCGCCTGTACGGGGCGCAAGTAGTCGTAAAATACCTTGGCTTCCCAGGTGGCGATCCCCGCATCCAAGACGGCATTACCCAGGGCGGCAAATAATACCGCATCATCATCAATGCTATTGTCGTCACGGCCAGAAACAAACTGACCAAAGGTCATCCAGGTACCTGGAGGGAAAGACGTGCCACGACCATCTTCCCAAAATTCGGCAATTGATTTCTGTTCGTCAGTGAGGTTAGCACTGGCGTCAATAACTCGCTGGGTTTGGGCAATAAATTCAGGATTAACCGTTGTTGGATCATTCGGTAAGAAAAATGGCTTCGGGGCCACCGGACGAATGGCCGCAACATCACTGACACCAAAGGTATCAACTGTACCCCAGTGAGGGGTGAGATATCGCTGTTGACGAATAAAGTCGGGATCACCAGGAGCCGAATCAATGGGCACATACTCCGGTGTCCACCTTTCTGGGTCATTAAGGGTATCCGAGTTAGGGTTAGCCGGGGTGTAGCCTGTGGTGTCGGCATAGCCACCGAGCTGGTTCGATCCGTCCTGACGACGCTGCACCATTAGGGTCTCAGCGGAAACATTACCAATCCCTGCAGCGGTTCTAGTATTCACCGTTACGTTGGCAGTATTGTAGCCTAGCTCAGCCATCAGCGTATCAAAAATGGCTCGCTGAGTCGGGAACAGTTCCACCAACACTCGATAGGCGGCGAAGCTCATGGCCTCGGTTTTGTTGGCATCTGTATTTTCAGCGGTGGGACGCTGTAATGTATCACCTAGAACTGTTGTTGCGATCGCACCTAGATCATAGGCGGCCCAAGCATCAAACATTGCCGTATGGACAATGCCGTAGGCTCTGGATGCCACAGTGGGGCCTGGAGCCGTATTAATAACCGCCTGTTGTGCAGCCCGATTCCATCGTACCGAGATGGTAGGTGATGGATCATCCGTTGTCACTAACTGGGATACGGGATCTAAAACTAACTTAACATCAGCCATACTTAACAATTCTCCTAAAATTAACAGTCGCTGACTCTCAGCAAAAAGACGGACATTACAAAACCAGCAGAAGAAATCAAGTCACAATGATATGAGTTCCCAAAATTGGGCTATTGTGACCAACATACTGTGTTGTTTTTGTGGGCAGCGTTCCTGCTCGTTAGGATAGAACCGATCGCAAAGTGCAGGAATCCTCAGTGCGGAGAGGTACTTGACGCCAATACCAAAACAGCTATGCACCACCGTAAAACAGGCAACCACTATTAGAACTCCCAAGTAGCCCTCCCAGTTCCCCCTAAAAGTGAACACTCACCCCCGGCAACAGGCCCAACAGCCGGGATAACATTCGGTTCAAACCATGGGTAATTGCCCCTATCCGCAGCCAGCAACTCACTTCAAACACCTTCTGTCTAATCGCCCTGTCTAAGCGCGTAACAGGACATTTTGACATCGGTTCTGACTGTCGCCTACGGATTACATCCTGTTGCGCTTCCCCTAGGGCCTGATAAGCCTCAGTAAGCCTTGAAGAATGGCCCATAATAGCCATCTGCCTCAAATAAGACTCCAAGAACTTGACCCGAACAGCAGGGGCATCAGTTGTGCGACTCAAAAACGGTAAATCCGGTTCAGTCATAGACCGAATCACCAGCATCGGCACAGGGCTTTGAAGTGGACGAAAATCAGGATTATGTAAACCCGGACTTTGGTTACCTGGATAAAACTCCCCCAACATCAATCTCTTTTCCACAAAGAACGGCTTTAACCGTTGCTGTATTCGATCAATATAGTCACACTGATCGTGGGTAATATCAGAAAACACAAATATCAATGCTTTATACAAAGACAGCTTTCCCTGTCGAGGAACTTGTTGCAAAAATGTTTCTCGACAATCTTTAATCACCCCCTCCAGCTCAGATTGACTCATCCCCAATGCCGAGATTTCCACAAGCTGAATTGTTTCTAGCTTCAATGAGCGTGGTATGAACGGACAGACCACTCCAGAGCGTCCGAGATTTTTGTTGGGTTTAGCCGTAAAATCCTCAATCCATTGTGCAGTCTTTAATAAAGCCGATGATTCGACAGAGCCTTCTCTCAGTTCTCCTAGCGTCACCCAATGCATGATCATGTTGCCCTTATCAAAAATTGATGGTTTGCACTCGAATCAAGCAAAAAACCAAATAAACTAAAATTGTTCCATAACAGATCTTCAACTCAATGCAGTTAAGATCGGCTATGGTGCACATGCGTCCAAAAAAAATGCGAGTAAGCACTCACAAGCAAACGGCCAAGCCAATGTCCCCAAAGCTACCGCAAGATGCAACAATAAAAGTTAACTTCAGCCATGGGATGACAAAACCACCCAGCGAAAGAGTACCTTTATTGAAAACCTCTCCCTCTGATTATGAGTGAAAGCTGAGTTTCCACTGAGGAAAACTACCCATAATCACCTAAACTTTACTTAAGGAGAGGCTACATAAATTTTTTACTTTCAACTAGTCTAGATTAAAATCATAGGCTGACTGCCATCAAGAATCGTCTTAAGACATCATTTAAATCCCCATCTGCTCATCTTTTATCAAGACAAATAGCTCTAGTTTATGCGTCTAAAAAAATTGATTTAACAAGCGTAAGCTTAAAACATGCTGTATACATTTTTAGGTATACAGCATGTTTTAAGCTTACGCTTTCAGCATGTAGCTAAAGACACATAAAACCTGCTGAAATACATATCGTTTGATCTTAAAACCGATCAAAATTAAGTTCCTAACCAGTAATTCAACTGCTTCACTATTCTCTGAATCATCTATTTGTGATGTATTTTTTGCCCTTTGAAAAAGACTAATCCAAAAGAATCATCACATTGGGTTGGATAGCCTGGCGATATTAGGGAATTCTAATTTGGCAAAAACAATCCCCATGTACATCATCAATCATATTTTTTGATCAATAGCCTTAAAACTCTTTCACACTCAAATCAGCCTAACCCTAAAAACACGAAAACTTTAAAGATCAATGATGAAAACTTAATCCTTTACTGCTCAACTAAACTCAAATAAATACAATCTTCTCCAAAAAGTTGTCTTTTCAAATAAATTTAACAATTATAGTTCCGGCTTTACATCAAATTTTATTGATTACTTAAGTGATCTCTTCTCACTAATCTAAGGCTTAGATAAAGATGTTAAAAAAACCGTGTCAAGCTGTTTACAAGCAGAAAGAATAAAAACTGTGAGGTTTCCTGGTCCTACAGAACAAACTTTCAGCGGGTGTTTCAGATTGCTATTACCAAGATTACCGTTGCTGTTTTAGAGCGTGAACCCGTCTGTTAAATACGCTGTTGGTTATTACTTGGTGGAAAGGTCATTCCGAGGATTAGCAACGTCCTAACATTTAATATCCCTTCTTGTGATGAGTATTCCTAAAGCACACCCCCAGAAGCCGGCGATTTTTTCAAATCCGTCCAATCAGGAAAGTTTATTGTCACCGTCACAGGTTGCCCCAGGTCATGTTGCTTTACCTTCGCAGGGGTACTGTATTCACACACTGTTTGAACAACAGGTGCAAAGAACACCCCATGGAATTGCTCTGATTACAGAAACAGCTGAAATCACCTATCAACAGCTCAACCATCAAGCGAATTGTTTAGCCCATCAATTAGTAATGCTTGGCATGGGGGCTGATAGCTTGGTCGGTCTTTGCGTAGAGCGATCCTTGGATATGGTTGTCGGTATCCTCGGTATTCTTAAAGCCGGAGCCGCCTATGTGCCTATTGACCCCAACTATCCAACAGATCGGATAAAATTCATCCTACAAGACACTCAGGTTAAGATTCTGCTGACCCAAGCTCCAATTGAAGCCACATTACAAAAATGCTTGCCCAGTGGAAATACCGAACTCTTATGTTTAGACCGAGACTTGCAGCTAACCGAGCAAGTCTGTCCTAATCCAGAGATTTTGGTCAATGTAGATCATCTGATGTATGTTATCTACACCTCAGGCTCCACTGGTGCGCCCAAAGGAGTCATGATTTCCCACAATGGAATCTGCAATCAGATATCCTGGAGACAGGCTACATTTCCGCTCAATCAGCCCGATCGTCTGCTGCAGACAATCTCCCTCAGCTTTGATCCATCAGTAACACAAATTTTATGGCCTCTGCTAGTAGGCGCTCAGCTAGTTCTGGCTAAACCGGGTGGCCAGTTGGATATCGCATATTTAATTGAAACCATTATTCATCAGGAAATATCAGTCATTGGTGTAGTGCCCTCTTTACTAAGGGTCTTCTTAGAACAACCCAAACTAGACCAGTGCCCCACATTGAAGCACGTCTTCTGTGGAGGAGAAGCTCTACCATTAGAGCTACAAAAGCAATTTTTTAAGCGATTTTCATCGGGCTTGGTCTACTTACACAATGTTTATGGCCCTACCGAAGCGTCCATCGAGGCCACCTATTGGGCGTGTAGTCCGACGGATGACTCTCCGGTTGCCCCGATTGGCTATCCCCTTGACAATGTAGCGGTTCATATTTTAGATGATGCTCTTAATTCTGTTCAACCGGGAGAGATTGGTGAAATCTACATCGGAGGCATTGGCCTAGCAAGAGGGTATCTTAATCAGCCAGAGTTGACTGCCAAACAATTTATTATTCATCCCATCACCCAACATCGCCTATATCGGACTCAAGACCTGGGTAAATATCTACCCAATGGAGCCATTCAGTTTATTGGCCGGATAGATCAACAAGTTAAAATTCGTGGCTTTAGAATTGAATTGGGTGAGATCGAAAGTCATCTAGATCAGCATCCAGATATTATACAAAGCGCCGTAGTTGCCTGGGAATTTGCACCAGGGCAAAAGCGTTTATATGCGTATATTGTTTCCAGTATCGAAAATCTGAAGGTCAATAGCCTACGCAGTTGGTTACAAAACCAACTGCCAGACTACATGGTGCCCGCCATGTACATGTTTCTCGATGCCCTGCCCCTGAACGCCAATGGGAAGGTAGATCGCCATACCTTACCAACACCAATCTGTGAATACACCTATGTATCAGACGATGAAGCTTACATCCAAGATCCGTGGACACGTAAATTAACGACCTTATGGTGTGAGGTTCTACGGCTTCCATCAATTAATCAAGACGACAGTTTTTTCGAGCTGGGTGGCGATTCCCTCTTAGCCGCTCAGCTATCAATTAATATTGAAAAAACGTTTAAACAACCATTTCCCATCTCAAACTTCTTTAAGGCTCCTACCCTCTATCAAATGGCCAGCCTTATCAAAGAAAAAACTGGTGATAATCCTGGAGAAGTGATTGTCCCCATTCAACCCCATGGCAATAAACAACCTCTTTTTTGTTTCCATACAAAAAGTGGGAGTGTCTTCGACTACTACGGTTTAGCCAAATATTTAGGTGTTGACCAACCCATTTATGGAGTGCAATCACGGGGATTTGATAGTGGGAAAGTCTATCATGAGCGTATTGAAACGATGGCAGCAGACTATCTTAACGAAATTCAATCCGTTCAACCCCACGGCCCCTATTATCTGTGTGGCTATTCCTTTGGCGGCCTACTAGCCTATGAAATAGCGCAACGATTGACAGCCCAAGGGGAAGCTGTCGGTCTTCTAGCTTTGGTGGATGCATATAACTATCCAGGTGACTGGTTTACTGAGCCACTGTCTGTGTGGATGCAGAATACAATGACTAAAATTAGTCACTTCTCTTGGAAAGAACGCGTCCATTATGGGCAACAGAAACTTACTGCCCTTGGTCAATTTTGTCGAAGAACATTAACGCATCAGCCTACTTCCTACGATAAAATCTCACTTCAGGAAAGAATTAGCGGTAACGCCCTCATCCAGTATCGAGCTGCCCCCTACGGTGGCGATCTAATTCTGTTTCGGGCTGATCAAACCCCAGAACCTCACGGTTATCGTTCAGTGCCAAGGGCTCCTAGCCTAGGCTGGGATAAAATGGTTACAGGAACAATAGCTATCCACTCGGTTAGCGGGCATCATTTTATCCTCATGGATGAACCCCATATTCAGACATTAGCTCAAACGCTGAGTACACATCTACACACAAGTCACGCCAATGGATAAATCAACATTTTGGTTAGACAACTCAAGGGTTGTATCGATACTGGCCGTTATCCTTTTACATGTCACCGTCATTGTGATGGTATCCAATGATATTGGTTCAACCTATTGGTGGTTTGGCAATATTTACAATTCCTCTGTACGGTGGTGTGTTCCGGTCTTTGTCATGATTAGTGGAGCGCTTTTACTCTCACCTGACAAACAAGAAAACGCTACAACTTTTTATAAAAAACGTGTGGCTAGACTCTGTATTCCCATCAGCACATGGTCACTTTTTTTCTTAGTGTGGAGATTTATAAAAGGGACTCTCAAAGGTGATCCACCGACTCCAATAGAATTATTAGGGAAATTATTATTAGGCAACCCCTATGAGCACCTTTGGTTCTTATTTATGATTCTAGGACTATATTTATTTACTCCTTTTTTTCGTAAAATTATCGCAACAACAACAGATAACGAACTCAACCTTGCCATCATTGCTACATTCGCATTAGCATCCATTAATCATATTTATCGAAGTGCTACTGGCAACGATTCTGAATTCTTTATCAACTGGTTTCTCCTATATATCCCTTTCTTCTTACTCGGGCATCGAATTCGTAGTTCTGTTTTTCAGCCCCGTCGGTATATTCTATGGATTACATTTTTTATTTCAATTGTGTTAACGGCTCTAGGATGTTTCACCACAGCTGTCAATAATAATCTTCACCTAGGTCTGTATTTTGATGGATATCTAAGTCTGACAGTCATTCCTATGTCCGTCAGCATGATGTATCTGCTTAAGGGGTGGAATACCCCCATCTTCAACAGAGCGTCTTTAACCAAAAAACTCTCTATTCTTACCCTAGGGATATATCTAATTCACCTTGTCTTCCTTGAAGTTTTTATTAGGCTGGGATACGCCACGAAAATTCATCCCTTCATATCTGTCCCCACAGTGACTGTAGTCGTCTTTACAATTGCCCTGGCGGGGAGTTGGATTCTGTCCCATACCCCTTATCTCAAACAAACTATTTAGATTTGCTTTCCACAGCGAGCACACAAAAGTGTTCCTCCAAGTCATCTAGTCAAGTTTGAGCGCTGGTGTAAGCATTACAATCAATTCTTAGCCACGATTCTAGGTTGAGATTTACGACTCTTTACATGCATTCCGAACAGCTAGCCCGTACCCCTAGAAATTCGTAAAGATTCAAGGGGGTCAGTCTCCTTCAGGGAGCAATGAAGAAGCAGGGCAACCATGTCGAGAGGCTTGTAAGGCATCGGTCAGGAAGTCAAAGATCGAGCGTTAGGGCTGATACACCAATACGGGGACTCGTTTGTAGGCTGGGGTTTGCGATCGCACATCCACCCTCGCCTTCATCAACACATTCGCCTCAGGGTAAAACATCAGCGCTGCCCCCCGCCGAATAGCCCCACAGATAATTTCAATATTCTCCAACCGGTCCGCATCCCCCTGGACCGTCACCCGTTGATGGGGGGCCCAGCCCGCCTGGGCCACATCGTCAGGGTTCATTAAAATGCAGTGGCGGTGGGGCATGCCGCGATAGCGATCGTCGGTGCGATAGACCACGGTATTGTGCTGGCCATAGCTACGCCCAGTAATCAGGGCGACCACCAGACCCTGGTCTGGCCCGTCGAAGTCCTGGGGTAGGGGCAGAGTGAGGGTGGGGATAGCAGTGGGCTGCATCTGGGCCTTACCGGAGGGGGTGGGAAAATGGGGCGTATTAAAAATACGGCCAGCGATGGTGAACTCTTGGTTCGTTTGGTCGATGGTTGCGATCGCGCCATACCCCGGAATCGTCTGGGCAATTAACTGACGCACATAGTGAGTATCCTTGAGCTGGCGCCAATCCACCGGACTATCGCCAAAGAGACGGTAAGCTAGCTCAGTGATAAAATCCACCTCCGCCACCAGGTCGGCGTTTTTCAAATGGGTTGTACCGGGATCATTCAGCCGGACAAAGTTGTTACCCGATTCCACCGTTGTCTTATGGGGATTCTCAAACCGGGCATAGACCGGGATGATCAGGGTATTTTTCCGAGCGAGACCATGGAAGTGACCGAGGTTGGGTTTAGTGGCCAGGTAAATGACGGTATCCACCTGGCCAAGGGCGCGTTTAGCCTGGTGCAGGTCAGGATTGGCCGCGTAGAAATTGCCCCCTAAACAAAGGAGAGTATCCACCTTACCCGCATCGGCAGCCTCCACTAGGGACCGGGCATCATAGCCAGGGACTCGATTCAGAGATTTTCCCAACACCTTTTCCAAGGCCAGACGCATCTCCTCCTTCAACTCGTTACTCACCCCCATGGAGCCAAATCCCTGCACATTGGAATGGCCCCGAATGGGCATCAGTCCGGCCCCCGGTTTACCCGCATTACCCGTCATCAGGGCCGTATTGGCAATGGCAAAGATAGTCTCCACCCCGTTAGCCTGCTGGGTGACGCCCATGGCCCAAGCAAAGACCACCCGAGACGATTGGCTAATAATAGTAGCGGCGGTTTCAATCTCTGTCTGAGTAACACCGCAGGTGGTGACGATCTCTTCCCAGGAGGCGGCCTGGGCCTGGGCGATAACAGTTGCCCAATTTTCGGTGTGGGCCTGGAGAAAAGGAACGTCGATCAGGCCCCGGTCGATCAGGGATTTTTGGATGCCGACCAGGATGGCCAGATCGCTGCCGGGGATAGGCTGGAGGAACAGAGAGGCGATTTCTGAGCCGGGGACAAGGGATTTGAGGGGAAAGGCGGGGGAACCGAATTTGACCAGGCCGACTTCTTTGACCGGGTTGAGGGTGATGATCTGGCCGTTGCGATCGCGCAGTTTAATCAGCTCATTCATCAATCGGGGATGGTTGGCCGGAGCATTGGAGCCGATCAGCACGACACAGTCCGCCTGCTTCAGGCTCTCCA
Organism: Leptothoe sp. PORK10 BA2; assembly: GCF_034932105.1. Classification (NCBI taxonomy): domain Bacteria; kingdom Bacillati; phylum Cyanobacteriota; class Cyanophyceae; order Nodosilineales; family Cymatolegaceae; genus Leptothoe; species Leptothoe sp. PORK10 BA2. Next base: position 24,416 of record NZ_JAYGIG010000043.1, read on the forward strand.
GACTCACCATGGAAGTTCCCGTCCCAAACACCGTCTTTAACCCCACCGAAGAGGCCCGATGGCATAGATCAGAACAGTCCGCCAGGTTGTTGGAGCCCATGGCCCGCAGCAGCAGCTGCAATAAAAAAGCCGCCTCGTTAGAGGAGCGGCCAGAACTATAGGATGCCACCCGTTCAGGGGAATGCCGAAAGGCAGTTTCCACCAGGTCATATACCTCGTCCCAGGGGATCGGCTCATAATGAGACTTCCCGGCCCGCAAGATCAGCGGTGTACTCAAACGACCCAGGCGATCAGCCTCCTGGGAGGTAAGTTGTTGCAGCTGGGCCAGGGTTTGGTTTTGAAAAATATGGGATTTAACCGCAGGCTGTAGTTCAGACTTAATGGCCTCTACACTCTTGGCACAGCGCTGCAGGGGTTCTTCCAACTCATTGCTAAATCCACCTTTTTGGCCACCTGTACCCCAGGCACAGGAAAGACAGGCACTTTTATGGAACAGCGTTTGCCAGACCTTAGGACCTTGGGTGGAAAGGGTATAGTTCGCCCATTGCTGGATGACCGGTAGACCACCGCCGATAGCATGGCCTGAGGGATCTTGGCTGGGAGCTTTGGCTGGGCCCTTTTTATCCATCTGTACGCACCCCATGAGCAATAGGTTTTAAACCACGTCCAAGTTGAAACCTTGAGTTTCCTTACCAGAAAAACCACAGTTCTGGATGTGGACAAGATTTAGTATAAGTAAAACCCTAGGCAAACTCCTGTTTAGGATAAGCAATTTAATCAGACATTTAATGCATAGACTGATACCCCCATCCCCTCCTGGGAGGGGCTCCGGGGTGGGTCCCCCGGAGTCGCTAGCAGTCAAAAACTCATCCCATCACCGGCATCCTGCCGAGCGACGGATTTAATGGGCAACCCCAGTAATGTCTTGCCCATTAGCTTCATGGTCAGCATTCGCAGTAGTCTCATCCTCTACAGACTCTATGGATAATGATATTTGGGAATCTTGAGCTGTCGTGACCCTTTTCTGAAAAAGCTCTTTAAAGTTGTTTTTCCATGGGGCATATACATTATTGATACGGGTGCGCCACTTTTGTCTGTTTTGTTCTGCTTTTTCAGTAAACCAGGAAAATACCAGCAGGTCGAACAGTAATTCTATACTTCTGACGACAGTCAGGACAAAGCCTTTGAATAGGTTGTAGTGAACCAAATAGTAGGGGGTAAACAGGATAGCAGAGAACCAGAGAAGATTATCAAAGACTTCTTTATCTAGATTAAAAGATATGCTGACATGGACCCGCAGGAGGGTATACCACAGGGAGATGACCACCAGGGTACTGACGACAAACCCGACAATACCTTCGGTTTTCTGCCATAGCAATTTGAGGAAACTCTTAGATGAGGTCCAGATAATGCCTACAAAGGCGGCGGCTAGGGCTCCGTAGGTGGCGAGGTTGGTCCAGTCGAGGTCATTCAGTTCGCTAAATATAGACGTGTCGATCTGCTGCAGCAGATCGAACAATGATTGCAGCATGGTTAGTTCCTGGGAAAAAGTTTTTCTATTGCAGATGTGAGGTGATTGGGTGTCCCCCCTTCCCCATTAGATTAGCTTCTACCTACCGTTCTTGTGGGGTGTGGATTGCCCAACTTACCGTATAAAAGTATTGCTGACAACAACCTAGCCAGCCCCGTTCGCGCGGATGCTGAATGACTTCCCAGCGCTATAGGTCTACTTTACGACGTAATAGCGCAGCAACTTACGGCACAAAAGCGCTATTCAAACGCCGCCGAGAAAATTTTTGACCAATCGATTCCCAATGAGTCATGGTAATTCTCGTAGGGCAAAAGAGGTTACACCGATGGCTCGCTTACGGGAGTTTGATACTGATGAGGTGATGGAAGCCGTCATCAACGCTTTCTGGGAGCGCGACTATGAGGCTACCTCTTTAGCGGACTTGATGGCGGTCACCGGGCTGCAAAAGGACAGTATCTACAAAGCGTTTGGGGATAAGCGATCGCTGTTCCTCAAAGTACTGCAAGCTTATCTCGTATGTACTCGCTCACTGGATTGACCAACGGGCCTGGTTCCCCATCCTTGATTGGAAAGCCACCTTTGAATTGACCCGACAGACATTATTTCCCTCGGGCGTAACCGGTGTTCCTCGACCCTCAGTAAAAGGTCTGAAATAGTTATCAGTTAATGGTTGTAGAGCATCCATCAGGAAATAGGACTAGAGTTGGAATAGTACCGCCAATCTAGTCCCACCCCTA
>NZ_JAYGIG010000044.1:0-26333 GCF_034932105.1 Leptothoe sp. PORK10 BA2
TATTGTTGGGACTAGATTGGCGTTCATATTCCAACTCTAGTCCTATTTCCTGCTTGATGCTCTACAACCTCCAACTGACAATACTTCAGCCCCTTTACTGATGGCCGAGGAACACCGGTTACGCCCGTAGCCATAACATCTGGCCAACACGTAGCTGAGTCGAACCAAGCATTTTCTATGGGTGACCTCTTGTCCCAGATCGCATCTTTCCCTGGCCAAACCTCAGCTACCCACCTAAAGGGAGCTACCCCTAAAGTTGACGATGCCCTTGTGGACCTGTGGGAGCGCTATGGCGTCCATCAGTTAGCCCTGGGTGATCGTGGGTCCTTTCAGCCCCATAACTCCCTGCTCCAAATTGACCAGGACCGAGTTCTGGTGGACATTGCCGCCGCTGTTGCCCCAGGCAGTACAGCAGATCAGGCGGACAGGTTGGACACCACCGCCCTCATCACCGCATTGGCACACCATGGCTTTGTCGTGCAAGCAGACTATGGGGCCTTGGTGTCGGGCTATCTTCCCATCGAGGCCCTGACGGACATCGCAGCTTCAGATGCCATCCAGTTTATCCGCCCCACCTATGGCCCCATGGTGCGCCAGGGTATTGCCCGTAATCAAGCAACGGTGGCCCTAAGAGCCGACATTGCCCAGACTGAGTTTGGTGTGACCGGTGCAGGCGTGACCGTGGGTGTCCTGTCCGATAGTTTCAATAACCTGGGGGGAGCCGCCTCGGACCGCCTCACTGGTGACCTGCCCCAGGTGAATGTGCTACAAGATTTGCCGGGTGGTGGCTCTGATGAGGGTCGGGCCATGCTACAGCTGATTGCTGACATTGCACCAGGGGCCAATTTAGCCTTTCACACCGCCTTTTTAGGAGCGGCTGGCTTTGCCCAGGGCATCCTTGCTCTAGCCCAGGCCGGGGCGGATATTATTGTTGACGATGTGATTTACCTAACTGAACCTTTTTTTCAGGATGGGATTGTTGCCCAAGCGGTGGATCAGGTGGTAGCCCAGGGTGTGGCCTACTTTTCAGCCGCTGGCAACAATGGTGATACCGCCTATGAAAGTGCATTTCGCAACAGCGGTATTGTCTTAAACCTTCGAGATCTCCCGATAGAAGCCCACGACTTTGACCCAGGAGAAGAAACTGACATTTTTCAGACCATCACCATCGGGGCCGGGGCTGAAATCAACCTGTCTTTTCAGTGGGCCTCTCCCTACTTCTCCGCATCGGGTATCCGTGGGGCCACCAGCGACCTGGATATCTTTTTACTCAATGACAGGAATCAGGTGGTGGCTTCCAGCCTGGATAACAACCTGGATGGGGATCCGGTCGAAGTCCTTAATTTCACCAACCTTGGGGCCTTTGCCACGGATTACAACCTGGTGATTGGCAAATTTGCCGGAGATACCCCCAGCCTGATCAAATATGTGGGCTTTGGGGATCTCTCCATCAGTGAGTTTGACACCGGCAGCGGGACAATATTTGGCCAAGCCAATGCGCAGGGAGCCCAGGCCGTGGGAGCCGCTTTTTTTGAAGAATCCCCCGCTTTTGGTGCAGCCACCCCAAGGGTGGAAGACTTTTCCACCGTCGGGGGCACCCCGATCCTATTTGATAGTGAGGGCAACCGTTTAGCCGAGCCGAACGTGCGCCAGAAACCTGACATTGTGGCCCCCGACGGCGGTAATACCACCTTCTTTGGTAGGGACATTGCGCTCGATACGGACCAATTTCCCAATTTCTTTGGCACCTCTGCTGCTGCCCCCAATGCCGCCGCCGTCGCTGCCCTGCTGCTGGAAGCCGTGCCGGATGCCTCCCCCACCGAAATCTACCAGGCCCTCCAAACCTCGGCCCTGGACCTAGACAATCCCTATACGGAGGGGTTTGATGTGGGTTTTGATGCCGCCAGCGGCTATGGCCTGATTCAAGCGGACGGAGCCCTCCAGGCCCTACTCAATAGCCGGATGCCTGGCCCCATTACCACACCCATCATGGGCACTGACCAGGCTGATAACCTAGTCGGCACTGCTGCTCCAGACATGATCGAAGGTTTGGCCGGGGCTGACCAAATTTTGGGGGCGGCAGGCAATGACACTATTGATGCTGGCACCGGGAATGACATCGTCAACGGCGGCCTGGGGGATGACCTAATTTTGGGTAATGGCGGTGATGATATTCTGTGGGGGGATGACAATGACGCAGCGGAGGGGGGATGCGATCGCATCTTTGGCGGCCCCGGCAACGATCTCATTGGCGGTAAAGCAGGAGACGATCAGCTGTTTGGCGACGAAGGCAATGACATCATCTGGGGTGGCCTCGGCAACGACATTCTCTGGGGTGGCCTCGGCAATGACATACTCACGGGCAATAACGGCACCCCTGGCCTTTCCAGTCAAGACACCTTCATCCTCAGTGCGGGCTCAGGCACCGACACCATCACCGACTTTGACCTCGACACCGACCTCATCGGCCTCTCCGGCATCAGTCTCAACGATCTCACATTCACCTCCAACACCATCCAACTGGGGACCGAAACCCTAGCCATCCTCACCGGCATCACCAATACGGCTGCGATCGGGTTTGTCATTGTCTAGCAACCACCGCCTAGAAACTATCCCCTAGGCATCGGGGGCTGACTCTGTCCCAGCGGGCACAAGGGCAGGCTGCGGTGGCAGCCCTGGGGGCTCGGGCCGAGGCTCAAGCCGGGGCTGACTCTGGGGAACAGGTGTTTCAGGTCTGGCCGTAGGCTGAGGCCCAGGGGCCGGTGGGGCCGGAGATACTGGCGGAGATACTGGCTGAGGTGCTGGCTGAGGTTTAACCGTCGGTATAGCCACAGACTCTGGCTCCTCTCCAATGCCAACATCAGTCTGGGGAGCCCCATCCGACCCAGCTCCATCCACCCCAGATCTATCCACCGACTCTGCCCTAGTTCCAGGCAGGTTCTCCTCACCCGACCCAGCTATATTAGGAACCTTCTCTGCTGGCTCAACTGCCCGCTCAGCTTCTGGCTCAGCCGTTGGACCATTAACCGTCGTCGTTTCAACCCTTGGAGTCAGGGCCGGTGCGATCGCAGCAGCTGGCTGGCTCGGTTCTTCGATGGTCCGCTGCTCCCCCCGCTGTTGCGCCGCCCGATGGCGCTCCGAACCCTCCAGGGAAAAATCAATTCTGAGCGCCCGAGTCCGGCCCTGCCCCCCTGGGGTAAATCTATACTGCTGGACCGCTGCTAAAGCGGCCCTATCCAAATCGGCATTTCCACTAGACGCCGCCAGGCTCACGTTAATCACATAGCCATTTTCATCCACATCATAGTGAACCAGAGGAGCCCCTTCGATCCCAGCCTGTCTGGCAGCATCGGGATAATCTGGCTGAAAACAGCCCCCTGAGCCGCGACAGCCAAACTGCCTGGCTCCACTAGCAGCTGAGCCACCCTCAGATTCACCCCGGTTACCAGACCGGCTACCAGACCGATTAGCCGCCGCCGTCTCTCCTGTCTCTCCTATTGCTGGACCGTTAACATCAGTCCCTCTCCCACTGTCCCCTGCCCCACCTTCACGGTCCTCCACCAATGCAAGCGCCCCCGCATTACCCACGCCAGCATCTATCCCCTGACTCCCTGACGCTGGGGAAATTCCAGATCCGTTCCCAGATTCATTCTCCGTTGCAATGTCAGATGACCCACTGGCTGGGCTCACCTCAGTGTTCTCAGTTGGTTCAGACTCCTCGGATGTCTGGGCTATAGCTGGCCTAGGTGCCTCTGGCTCAGGTGTCTCTGTCTCAGGTGTCTCTGGCGCGGGTATCTCTGGCTCAGATGCCTCTGGCTTAGGTGTCTCTGACTCGGGTGTCTCTGGCTCGGGTGTCTCTGGCTCGGGTGTCTCTGGCTCGGGTGTCTCTGGCTCGGGTGTCTCTGGTTCTTCGGTTATTTCAGACTTTTTAGGGGCCGACTCCGACGCTGCCGATGCTGCCGCATTTTCATTGTCCTTAGATTTTTCCAGCGGCTCCGGTGCTGCAGGGATTTTTCCATCCTCAGATATTTGTTGCCCGTCAGCCGCCACCACCATCACCTGAATTGGCTCTGATTCTAGCTGCTCAACCGACGATGCATAGGGAGAGAGTACGGGGATCAACACTCCATAAAACCCAACAGCGCAAAGCACCCCCCAGCCCAGGCTGGTACGGCTAATCGCCTGTTCTTTTTTATGTTGCTCTATACAATCGGGAGAAAGGGCCATGCAGACACAATGAACTCATGTTGGCCCAGCGGGGCACGCAAGTATCCTAATACACAGACCAGGCCCTCACCTAATCTGACCTTTCACCCATACCACCATGGCCAATCTCTTCCACCTCGCCTTTCCCGTTAACAATATTTCTGCCACAAAGCGCTTCTATATCGATGGTCTGGGTTGTCAACCCGGTCGGGAATCTCCCAGCGCCCTGATTATGAACTTTCAGGGGCACCAGTTAGTGGCCCATGTTACCCAGCAAGAACTCACCGCCCAAGACAGTATCTACCCTCGGCACTTTGGTCTAGTTTTTGACCTTGAGGCCGATTGGGAAGCCTTGTTCAAGCGGGCTCAAGCTCAAAAGCTAGATTTCTACCAAGACCCCAAACGCCGCTTTGCTGGTACCCCCCTGGAGCACCGCACGTTCTTTTTGTCAGACCCTTTCCACAACTTGTTAGAGTTCAAATACTACTGCCATCCCAGCGCTATCTTTGGGGAGAGTAGCCATGGGCAAGTCGGTGAAGCAATGGCTTAGGTCGAAACAAGACAGCGGCCCCGAAAAAATTCCGGGGCCGCTGTCTTGCTCTAACTATTTCTCTACCTACTTGGAATTGCTGTACTTTCTTACAGGGGCAGGCACCGCTCGTTTCGCCTTAGCAGCCTGGGGAGCAGGGGATGGTTTGCGGCGGCTACTGCCACTGCCACTGCCACTGCCGCCACTGCGGAAGCTGCCACCCCCTCCTGGCCTCTGACCACGGGGCGAGTTGCCTCCCCGGCCATTTTGGATCGGTTCTGGTTTGATGCTGGGATCGGGTTCATAGCCCGGTAACACCACCTTGGGCAAGTCCTTCTTTAATAGCCGTTCAATGCCCCGCAATAGAGCCAGTTCGTCTACACAGACCAGGGAAACAGCTTCACCTTCATTCCCGGCCCGGCCCGTGCGGCCGATGCGGTGGACATAGTCCTCGGCGACGTTGGGTAGTTCGTAGTTGACTACATGGGGTAGCTGGGCAATGTCCAGGCCACGGGCGGCGATGTCAGTGGCCACTAAAACGCGTACCTTACCACTTTTAAAAGCAGCCAAGGCTCGAGTTCTGGCCCCCTGGCTCTTATTGCCATGGATGGCGACAGCGGTCAGTCCGTCCTTGTCTAGCTGCTGAGCCAATCGGTTGGCGCCGTGCTTGGTGCGGGTAAATACGAGGACCTGACGCCAGTTGTGTGCGCCGATCATGTGGCTCAGTAATTCCCGCTTGCGGTCTTTGTCCACGGGGTGGACGACCTGCTTAATGCCGTCTGCTGTAGCATTTTGGACGGCGACTTCGATCAGTTCTGGTCGGTCTAGGAGGCTACCGGCCAACCGTTTGATGTCTTGGGAGAAGGTGGCAGAAAATAGCAGGCTCTGGCGATATTGCTGTTCTGGTATGAGGGACAGTACTCTACGAATATCGTGGATGAAGCCCATGTCGAGCATGCGGTCAGCTTCGTCTAGGACTAGAATTTCTACCTGGGACAGGTCTACGGTTTGTTGGCCAACATGGTCCAAAAGTCTACCGGGGGTGGCGACTAGGATGTCGACGCCGTTGCGGAGCTGTCTGATTTGGGGGTTAATTTTGACGCCACCAAAGATGACCGCTGACCGGAGGGGTAAGTGGCGACCATAGGTTTCGACGCTGTCTGCCACCTGGGCGGCTAGCTCCCGCGTTGGGGTGAGGACCAAGGCTCGAACGGGTCGTCGGCCCTTGGGGATCGGGGTTTGGCTGAGCCGATGCAACATCGGTAGGGTAAAGCCTGCGGTTTTGCCGGTGCCAGTTTGGGCTCCAGCCATGACGTCGCGGCCGCTGAGAATAACTGGTATGGCCTTGATTTGAATCGGTGTAGGTTCTGTATATCCCTGCTCTTCGACGGCACGCAGGAGTTCGGCGGAAAGGCCGAGGGTATCAAATGACATGTATGTAGTTGCTCCAATCTTGCCCCATCAGCTGTCGTATTGCTGGCTCCGGTCCGGGCTGGATAAATGAATGTCTTGAATGAAGTAGGAAATCCTAGTTCTGGGAGATGCAAACGGTTCAAGAGTTTTCTCGATGACGCTAGGCCACTATGGGTAACCAACCGGCGGCTCCCCGAGAAGTTCACACTATAGCAGTTATTGTATAAAAGTGCTTCAGTGCTTTCCTGCCTTGGTGATTCTTTTATTCGAGTACTTTATTTTTGTGCCCATCCCTAACTCGTCCTTAAATTGCCCAGGTGGGATGGTAGAAAAGAATAGAATCTAGGCTCCTATGCGGCTATAGAGGCTTGGGGTGACATTCAGTTTTGGGTACAAACGACCTTGGGTTGTCACAGAGTTGGGAATGTATGACAGGTTTTAAAACGTTGGGCTGGGTCCTAGGCATCGGACTATGGCTGGGGACAATGGCGACAGCTCGATCAGTGCAGGCAACGACTCCTCTCCTCACCGAGGTCAAGTCTGCCCAGGCAGCTCAGGTTCAACACCAGCAGGGGCAATCGCTTTTGCAATTGGGTAATAGTCGAGCCGCCATTCATTTGCTGGAAAGGGCTGTTGAGCTATACCACAATGCTGGCGACTCGGTGGGTGAGCACAATAGCCTGATTGATCTGAGTTTTGCCCACTATCGCCTGGAAGATTATCGCCAAGCCCAACAAATCCTTAATCGGACAGCCCAACTCTCCTTACCCGCAGCAGTAGTTACCCCCCAGCGTAATCGTGAATTCCTGATGCAGGGGCTGATCTGGTTAGAACAGGGAAATGTCATGCGCAGTTGGCAACAATTACGGCAAGTACAGCGTGGATTCCTGAAGGATTTTTCAGAACAAAATCGGTTGACGATAGCGCTGGGAGAAGTCTATCACCATACGGGACAGTACAGTCGAGCATTGGATGAGCTACAAACAACCCTCTCCCGTAGCTCGGATCGGGTGGATCGGACGAGAACCATCGGGGAAATTGGCCATGTCCATTACACCTTGGGGGACTACGACCAAGCAGAGACCGCCTATGAAACAGCCCTAGGAGAAGCCAAAGCTGTGGGCTATTGGTATGGATTGCCTCGATATCTGAATGGTTTGGGGCATGTGTATTTGCAACAACAGGCCTATGATCAAGCAGAGGATGCCTATCTCGAAGCCCGGGAGATAGCGATTGGCCAGGGACAATGGCATGAACTGGCTAAAATTTTGAATAGCTTGGGGGAACTGTATGCTGAGCAAGGAGAGTTTAATCGGGCCCTGGAAACCTTCACCGAAGCCTTGGGATACCGAGATCAGTACGTGGGACCCGAGTATAGCCGCAGCCTAAATCATCTAGCCCAGCTCTATGCCATTCGCCAGGAGAACGACAAAGCCCTGGAGTACTATGACAAGGCCTATAGCTGGGCCACGTATAACTATGATGAAGTAGGGCAGATCACGGCCTTGAGTGGCTTGGCTGAGATTGATCGAACCAGGGGTAATCTCTCCCAAGCAGCAAAAACTCTTTATGGGGCATTGGATAAGTTTGAGGCGTTAGAACTGGGTCTTCAGGACAGCAACAAACTCTCCCTATTTGAGACCCAGTCCTATCTCTATGATCAATTGCAGCAGGTGCTGATTGAGCAGGGGGATGTTGAAGCGGCGCTAGTAGTGGCAGAACGGGGACGGGCTAGGGCTTTTGCCGAATTGTTGGCAAAGCAAACATTAACCACAGAGTCTCCCATTCCCTTAGCTAACCTAACCATCGACCAGATTAAATCCCTGGCTAAACAACAGGGAACTACATTTGTGCAGTATTCCATTATTCGTAAGCCCTCAACCAGTCGTAGTCGATTTGAGGATCAGACATTATTTATTTGGGTGGTGAAACCAACGGGAGAGATCCATTTTGAGCAAGTGGATTTAGCCCAACAGCCTGATTCGATCAAAACAATGCTAGCGGCTAGTCAGGATAGTCTGGGGGTGCGCGGGTTTAACCCATGGCAGGGAAGTGGTCAGACTATCGCATCATCCACGGCCGATGCACCGACGGCCCAGGCTGATCTAAAACAGCTTTATAGGCTGACCATTGAGCCCATTGTTCAGTATTTACCGGAGTCTCCAGCGGAAAAGGTGGTGGTGGTTCCCCATCGTGAGCTGTTTTTAGTCCCCTTTCCGGCCTTGCAGAATGATCAAGGTACCTATCTGATTGAAGACCATACCCTGGGAACAGCCCCTTCGTTGCAAACGCTCAATTTCCTCCAACAACGCTCGGTGCATCAATCAGGTCAGGCCTTGGTAATCGGGATTGATCGGGAGCAAGCTGCGTCAGCGGTGATTGTGGGTAATCCTGACATGCCGTCTGTCCCCTTTAGGGTAGGGGGACCGCCCCTGCCGTTGACGGATTTGCCGGGGGCAGAGGCAGAGGCAATTGCGATCGCACCCTTCCTCAACACAACTCCCCTAATCGGCGCAGCAGCCACTGAAACCGCCATTCGAGAACGCTTGGCCGATGCCGATATCATTCACCTCGCCACCCATGGCTTAATGGATGAGCAGCATGGCTTAAGTAGCGCCATTGCCCTGACGCCGACGGGGGAAAAACGCGATTTCGACCAGCCCGATGACGGTTTACTCACGGCCCAAGAGATTATGCAGCTAAACCTCAAAGCTGACTTGGTGGTGCTCAGTGCCTGCAATACAGGCCGAGGAAAAATTACCGGGGATGGTGTGGTCGGTCTCTCCCGTTCCTTTTTGGCTGCAGGGGCCAACAATCTGGTGGCCTCCCTCTGGGCCGTACCCGATGAGGCCACCGCTTTGCTCATGACTGAGTTTTATCAGCAACTACAAACGGAACCAGACAAAGCCGTTGCCCTGCGGCAGGCGATGCTGAGTACCTTAGAAAAACACCCTAACCCCCGCGATTGGGCCGCCTTCTTTTTGATTGGACTGTAGTTTTGATTGGAGGGTGGTGAGGAAAGGTCGGTGCTCGCTGGAGGCTGACCATAGAAAAGGTCAGGGGGCAAAAGCTCCCTGACCCCTGACTTTTTGATCCCTAAATCCTAATACCGGTTTTCCTACACCGCACTCAAAGCCGGTTCCTTCATCGAATCAATCAAGATCTCAGCAATCTCGGGCCGGGTGAACTCAGCGGGGGGCTTTTTCCCTTCCTTGAGCATGGCGCGAACCTTAGTGCCGGAAAGATGAATCCGGTCTTCCATGGCACTGGGGCTGGTCTTGGCGGTGGCCATACCCTTAGTCAGATTGCAGTAGAAAGCATGCTCAAATTTGACTGGCTGAATTTTTAATTCATCGGGGCCAAACTGCTCAAAGATAGTCTGGGCATCATAGGTGCCATAGTAGTCACCCACACCAGCATGGTCACGGCCCACAATAAAGTGGGTACAGCCGTAGTTTTGACGTGCGATCGCATGCATAATCGCCTCCCGAGGGCCGGCATACCGCATGGCCGCTGGAAACACCCCTAACATAGTGCGATCGGCAGGATAATAATGGCTCATGATCGTCTCGTAGCACTTCACCCGCACATCAGCCGGAATATCATCGGACTTGGTCGTCCCCACCAACGGATTAATAAACAATCCATCCACAGTCTCAAGGGCTGTCTTAGTAATGTACTCATGGGCCCGATGAATTGGGTTACGAGTTTGGAAAGCCACAACCGTTTTCCAATCCCGCTGGGAAAACTCCAATCGCGTCTGAGTCGGGCTCAAACGATACTGTTGAAAGTTGTCGTAGGGAATGGTATTCACCAGGGAAATCGGACCACCCAAATAAACTGGGCCTTCATCCTTCATCGCCTTGACCCCAGGATGAGCATCCTCAGTGGTGAGATAAACCTGCTGAGCCTCATGGTCTTGATCCGGCATAAATTTACTCTCAACCGTCATCACCGCCAGGATCTCCCCATTGGGATGGGCCAAGGCAATCTTGCTATCCAACCGACACTTCTCCGCCTCGGACTCAGGCACCTGCAACGTCACAGGAATAGACCAGGCCAAGCCACTGCTCAGACGCATGGTATCAACAATCAGATTATACTCAGCTTCATTAACAAACCCTTCCAGCGGACTATAGACACCCGTTGCAATGCATTCCAAATCAGCTAAATTACGCTGGGAAAGAGTGACACGTGGTAGAGCATGGGCCTGTTCAAATGCATCTTGACGCTGATTGCCCTCAAGAGAACGATTAATCAACTGTTTACCATGGGGCTCAATTAAACCGATAGACATACTATATCTCCACTGCTTATTTTTATCTGTATGACAATTCTCAAAATATCGTTGCTGATTTGAGGGTGAACCACTCCGAAAAATGCCCCCATACCAGGATATTGTAAATCAATCAGGGCTACTTCTCTGCACCACTGAATGAAATGACGATGGCCTCAAATCGCCCTAAGGAAAATTTTTGAATTTGCATAGGAGACCTTTCCGCATACTTTTCCTGCAGAACTGCAATATCTAGAGCTTTGTGCCTGACTTGAGTTTGAACTACAACTATTATTCTCCCCTAGTAATTAAGCAATTTTCTGCACTTTGTTCTGTTGAGCAACTCTTGGTTGCTGGCTTTCGGCATTTGCCAGTCGTTGATTAAGGCATACCAAGGTGATCAGCCCAGAATTTTCTAAGCTAATAATCCTGAGGATCAACCGTTTTCAAATCAACCCACGCCCTACGCTGGTTCAGTTTGCTCAGCCCATTGCTGTAGACATAGATGCAATCTCCTAAAATCAGCAGCTCAAGCTTGTCACACTTTTACCTCGACAGAGGACTATGCCTAGCCGCAAGCTTAAACATTAGTTTGACAACGTTTTCAGAGTTACCCCCGATTGTCTTCTATTGCTACTAGAGATATTTCTACCAGAGAACTAAATTTGTTTTAGTGTGACCAAATCATCCTTCTGAGACTCTAGGTATAGATTATTACTTAGGTGTATAAATGGCTGTCCTTCATGATACATAACTGCATCTTTTATTGTAAATGTGGCTATAAATGAAGGCCCTAGTCCGTGAGCAGGGTGCTAAGAGTGACCAGTTCTCCGCTCCAATTGCTAAGCATTGTTCCTAACGGAGTAATGGTGATATGAAATTTAGATTTACCAAATCTGTGACCAGTCCCACGGCATCAATACTTACACAAAAGCAATGGATGGCATAACTAACCAAGGTAATGGAGATGAAAAGCGAGCCATCGGTGTTCCGATACATTCATTGAAACGCTTTCTACCGTCCTTACATCGATATTGCTGGACTAAGGCCCCATATTGGCGCGCATTGAATCCTCGCTTAGTTATCTACTAACTTTGCTTAGTCGCGACAGTGGTGGCATTCAATAATTCAAAGCCGCCCAAATAAAATACTATTTTTGTATCGTTAGAGACATTATTTTGGGTTCATATAGGTATATTTCTATCTACATATAAACAGGCAGTTCACCTTGCCCGAGTATCCATAAGATAATTTAACTATTCAAAAACTTCACTCCCACTTTTACCTTCAGTATTTTTAGCCCATGCAGGATTTTGGGTTATTCCCCCATTAGGCTCATAAATTCACGATAAAAAATTAAAAATTAACAAAATCAGAAAAAATGCTATTATATGTGTGCTGAAATATCCTGATCTAAAAGGCTCTCAAGTACTACCTTTCTCTTGCAAATGGTAGTACTTGAAGTAGTTACATCTGCTTTGAGGCATAGGAATATATTTTTCTTGAAATAATTTTCTCCTATGTTTTTTTGATTTCAGCCTCTAACCTACCTATTGAATATTGCAGCTCTGGCGGTATTTGATGGTCTTAAAAACCATTTTATAGCCCCTGAAATTAGGTTGGATCGTATACTGTCTTTACCTGATTTTTAGAGCTCAATCTAAATAGGTATTTTGTGATTAGTTTTGCTAATTAAAAGTTAAGTTATTAACTACCCAAAAGCGATGTTAGGAGAGCTAAATGAACGGTTTTGTTCTACTTTAGACATCTGAGTTTGAGATTCTCTGGTTAATTACTCTCCGTAATTCTCTGACAGTTAATCGATTGCCGATTCAGTACTCATGGCCGTGCTACTCATAAAGTACCTAATGCCGGTATGATTAGCACTTAGAAACGTACGTTTTTCTTAGGTCCCTATTTAGGATCTAAGTTTCAACTAACCTATTTTTTTGGAGAAAACAGGGTATGTCTATTTTAATGATTGGCACTCAGCGTTCAGGTTCAAACTTAATGCGGTTAATGTTGAACCAGATTCCAGCAATTGAAGCGCCTCATCCGCCTCATATTTTGCAGAGATTCATGCCGTTGCTATCTTCCTATGGAGATCTTTCTAAAACAGCCAATTTTGAGCAATTAGTGGATGATGTGTGTCGACTAGTTGAATTGAATCCTGTCCCCTGGGAAGATGTGGTTTTAGACCGAGAAAATATTGCCTCTCGCTGTACACAGAACACCTTGGTTGCCGTATTTTCAGCTGTATATGATGTTTTAGCAGAAACCCGTGGGGCTGAATTTTGGTGCTGTAAGAGTTTGGCCAACGTTCACTACGTATCTGAAATTGATGCTTATCTTCCCAATGCGAAGTACCTCTATTTATATAGAGATGGAAGAGACGTAGCTTTATCCTTTAAGAAAGCTGTTGTTGGCGAGAAGCATTTTTATCACATTGCCCAAGGTTGGGCCAAGGCTCAGCGAGCGGCTCTAGATATGCGTAGCAAGCTTGATGAAAGTCAGTTTTTTAGCATTAGCTATGAGACTCTGACCAGTTCAACAGAAGAAAGTTTGAAGTCCCTGTGTCAGTTCCTAGGGGTGGAGTATCAGCCATCCATGATGAACTTCCACGAATCTAGCGAAGCGAAGAGTACTGCTTCGTCGAGCTCTCTTTGGAACAATGTAACTAAGCCGATCATGACCCAGAATACGAAAAAGTTCTTGACGCAGGCTTCTGCAGAGGAGATCAGGATCTTTGAACTAGTAGCTGGTGATGTTTTAGATGCACTTGGATACGAGCGTACCCAGACATCCTCTAATGATATGCCAAATTTCAGTGGGGAGGAAATTGCTCAGTTTAATGCTGAGAATGACCGTCTGAAAGCCGAGAGACAAGAAACTATGGATGCTGAGGACCGTGCCCGCCGAGATATCCAGGAATCATTGCTCAAAGAAATCAAAGAACGTTCGACACTGGCATCGGTTTAATCCAGCATTCTCTATGTGATATAGCGCTTTCCTATCTGGTGAGAGTCCATATCTGAGGACGGATTGCCGGCCAGTAAATTATTCTGGCGCATTTCATTTGATTGGGAACCGCTTATCAAACAACCATACCCATGTGATGGACGAACCTAGCCAGTGTCAATCCATTACATGGATATGGTCAGTCATTCTCATCCACGTTTTAGAACTAGAGTTCATAACATGACGTGGTTCGGTGTATTTTATCTGCGATAGCACTATGACGAATAACCCAATTGCTACTGCGCCTGAGGGGCAGGGTGCCTCCATACAAGAAAAGGAGTCAGTTACTCTCAGCTACTTGTTCTGGACATTTTTAAAGATCGGTAGTACGGCCTTTGGTGGCTTTATGTCTCTGATCTCAGTGGTGGAGAGTTTTGTGGTGCAGCGGCGTAAGCTTATGTCCCACGAAGATATGCTCGATGGGATCTCCCTAGCTGCTGTTTTACCTGGGCCAATGGCAGTTAATGTTATTGCCTATGTTGGTTACCAGATTCGTGGAAACTGGGGTGCCCTAGTTACTGGCATTGCTTCTTTACTGCCCTCCTATATACTTCTTGTTACCTTTTCGATTTACGCTAAACAGTTTGAATCGATTCCAGCCGTCGAAAAAGCCTTTATGGCATTTATTCCGGCCATGGTTGCCATCATTTTGACAGCGGCTTGGGGAATGGCCAAGAAAACAATTAAGTCAGTTCGAAACTGGCGAGCGATCTCAATTGCCATCGTTTCTGCTCTGTTTCTAAGGTTTGTTGGAGGTTTTTACACAACATTAGTGATTGTCCTAGCCTCGGGTATTGTCGGATATCTTTGGTACTACAAAGATATTAAACGGCAATCTGAATCGGATCCGATTGTTGCTCCAGCCATTAGCTCTGAAGTCCCTAAGAGAAATATCATTGCTTCGTTTATTTTTCTTAGTTGTTTTCTAGTTCTTTACCTTGTACCGTTACCGTTTATCAGCAGTGATAGCCTAGCTAAATTATTCATTACATTTTCAGGGATGAGTCTGCTGCTGTTTGGTAGTGGCTATGTCTTCATTCCGATGATTCAGGAGCTGGTGGTCAATACCTATGGTTGGATTACCCAACCGGAATTTACTAATGCGATCGCACTTGGTCAGATCACGCCAGGACCGATTTTGATCAGCGCCGCTGCCATTGGTTATTCCGTCAAGGGAATCTTAGGATCAATCGTCGCAACGGTAGCAATCTTTTTCCCTCCAGCGGTTTTGATGCTGACATGCTCCCATATGCTACAGAACATTAAACAATCGATTATTGTTCAAGCCGCATTAAAAGGAATTCGTCCTGCAGTTGTAGGTCTCATTTTCACGGCAGGCATATCATTTGCACAGCCAGCATTGGCAATGGGCCAGCCAATAGTTACTTACCTAGTGACCGCCGTTATTTTTGCTGGAGCTATAGCTGCCATTCTGAAGTGGCAAGTTGAAGTTGCACTAATTATTCCAATTGCTGGCGTAATCGGAATCCTGCTCTATCCTTAGCCTTAGAACTGATCGACCAAGCTAGCGAGAGCTTAACTAGACCTGGCTAAGGGCCTGCCAGGTTCTAGCATTAACGACTCCATCTGCAGGAATATTGAAGTCTGACTGAAAACGCTTTACGGCTTGATGAGTTTCATGTCCAAAGTTCCCATCAATAGCACCTCTGTAGTACAGGTCAATTGACAGTAACTCCTGAATTGACTCTACCGCAGTACCATGACACCCAGGACTCAATGTCGGCATACCAACGGGGCCATTATCATGGAGAGCCTGCCAAGTAAGAAATCCAACAACTCCGTCCGGCCTTAAGAACGTCTGAGATTGGAAGGTTTTGACGGCAATCTCAGTCTCATAATCAAAAACACCCGTTACGGAAATCGGACCTATCCTCTGACTGAGGAGCTGCTGTAGTTTGATAACTTGACTATTTTCAGAGCCCAGTCTTAATAATGTTTTTTTAGTTGAGTGAACCATAAAACGTTTTGGTAAGTAGGTTTATCAGCATAAAGAGTGGCGAAAATAAGCCTAAGGAATAGAAACACTACAGCTTCAACATCGCCCTAAAAGGCTTAGCACTAAGACATAAAAAGGTCGTAGGCTGACATTTAAGTAAGCCCAAATCAGACATTAAGTAGCGTGTGTTCTGTAACTATTCAGGAATTCTATACAAATGGCATTTACTATTATTTGTAATTTACATACAAATACTAAACAGCATTAAATCTGTAATATTTGATAACAATGGAGAATGTCTTTTATCTAGAACTCACTTCCATAGAACCCGGTCACAATGAATATAGTCAATGAAAATATCGGTCTATCTATTGTCCTTTGATGCCAAGTGGAAGTATTGCTAGTAAGGTATGCCGATGAGTCTGAGATGCACGTTTCCCACTTATGGTTAGTATGGCCTACCTTTAACTCCATCAAAATATCAGTGCCTCCTATTTAATGAAAACCTTAAAAAAAGCTAAGTTTTACTGTACATAAGCTTAAATTCACGCTGGAACATAAGAATCCTAAAATGTCCTGTTCTAGGAGTTTTTTGTCATCTGTTTATAATCCTCCAACCCATAAGATGATGAAGTACAAATGGGCTTTATTACGAAACATTTAAGACATCGGTGGAAGCAACGGTTGAGAATGTAAGAGTTGATCTGGATTTAGGAGAAACAGGATAGGCTGGCTGTCAGATTGGACAATCAAACCGCTAACGCATTGAATATTGACCCTAGACGCATAGTTGGCAGGTAACGGTACAATCGCCGATTCTGAAAACCTTTTTACCGTTGGGGAGGATAGCAAGGGTAAGCCAGCTAAATCTCCCTGGCGATTACGCATAATCAGCAGATATTGATGGGTAGGCTGATCAACCGAAGAGGCAACTGGCTGTGAGGCTGGTGAATACATGGGGTTGCCAATATTACCAAAGATCTGATAGCCAATATCTAGGACCAGGAGTTCTTTTCCTTCATGGACCGTTAGACCCGCCCCCATATGCTGGTAGTCCCCTTGGGTTTCGCTCTTAGTTACCACCTTTTTCACTGCAAAAATGGGTAAAGCAAACCATTCATGCCGCAGCTGAAAGACGATGACCTGCTGAGTTGTTTCACCTTTATGGGTTCTCAGGCGTCGAGATTTTAAGGGAGATAAAAGAGCCATAGAGATTTATTTCACTGCACTAAGGGGTTGCTTTTGAAGTACCTGCTCAATCATTTGCAACAGCTCATGATCCTGATAGGGTTTGGTGATGTAGGCGGTTGCCCCTAAACGCATAGCCAGTTGGCGATGCTTTTCGCTACCGCGAGAGGTGAGCATGATAATAGGCAGGTGTTTAAGCTTGGCATCAGCTTTGACTTCGGCCAACACACCATATCCGTCAAGCCGAGGCATCTCAATGTCACAGACAATGGCGTCAACGGCTAGTCCCCCGACTAACTGGTCAACTGCATCTTGTCCATCTTTACCTTGCTCTACACCATAGCCCGCCTGTTCTAGGGTTGTTCTCAACAGCTGCCGCATGTTGATAGAGTCATCAACGACAAGAATGTTGGACTGCTGAGCCTGGGGTAAAGCCAACTGCTGACGAGGTGGTTCTTGCTCAACGCCAGATTGCAACAGATGCCGCCAACGCTGAGGTCGGCTGGCTGTCGCAGCTGCGTCTTCCACTTCGTCGTTGTCAATCCATTCCATCAGCTTGGTGGCATCGGCTAAGGGCACCACATGGCCATCTTCTAAAATAGTGCAGCCACTAAAGCCTGGTGGTAGACTAATAACATTTTCAACTTGCCGGATAACAACTTCTCGTTCTCCCCAAAAGCGATCGATGTAAATTCCACTTAACCGTTCTCCATGGCTAATAATCAAAATGGACGGTTCATTAATAATGGGGGCGGCTTCTGTGATGGAATTACGCTGTGGGCAACGAAACTCTAACCACTGATCTAGATGGATCAGTGGCACCGTCAGACCTTGCCAGTTAATCACTTTCTGATCAGGTGAGTCAAAAATCTGTACGGTATTAAAGCGAAGCATTTCTTCAATGCCGTCAGTGGGGAATGCCAGTTGCATGCCACCGCTTTCCACCAGTAGCACTCGAACAATAGAGAGGGTAAAGGGCACGCTAATGGTAAACGTGGTCCCTATTCCAGGCTGGGTATCAACCTTTACGTCACTGCGAATCTGTTCCAGGCTGGTGCGGACCACATCCATGCCAATGCCTCGGCCTGACAAGTTTGTGACTTGTTTCGCCGTGCTAAACCCTGGTTCAAAAATCATCCCCAGCAGATCGCTTTGGCTCATACTATCCAGGAGTTCATCCGTCAGCCCCATCTGGTAGGCACGAGCCCGAATTTTAGTTAGATTAATACCTGCTCCATCATCACTGATGGAAATCAGGGTTTGGTTACCCCGGTGAGCGGCTCGAATTTCAATTGTACCCTGGGGGGGTTTACCCTGCCTCTGGCGGGTTTCAGTATCTTCGATGCCATGGTCAAAGGCATTGCGCAAAAGGTGCATGAGAGGATCGCGGAGATGCACTGCAACAAACCGATCGATTAAGGTGCCCCCACCCGATATTTTTAGGTCTACGGTTTTACCATACTTGAGACATAAATCTCTCACCGTTCTAGGGAATCGCTCCACAATGTCTGACAGTGGCCGCATCCTTGCCCGAGTTACATTGATCTGAAGGGCTTTAGCAGTGCGGTTCAAGTTGCTGGAGGCCTGCTTAATCTCCCGCATGTTGAATTTCACATCACTGGTGACTTCCCGCAGTTGCACTAGGGTTTCTCGCTGAGCTTGCGATAGGAGATGAAGATCGCTGTAGCGGTCCATCTCCAGACTATCGAAGGCTTGCTCATTGGTTGAAACCTGCCCCGTCAGCATTGCTGCCATGGTGGCTCCGCCCCGGCCCGACATTCTGGTCGACTGGTTCATGGACTGTCTTACCACTCTATCCCCAGCCCCATTAGCTGTGGAAAAAACAGGCATAGATGCGTCCACCGACAGCTGATTACAGAATGTTTGCAGCTCGGTATTGGTTCCTTCTAGACTGACCATCCTTTGGGAGAACAGGTTTATAAGATCTTCCATCTGATCCAAGCGCGAGTTCATGGTATTTCGCTGGATAATCAGTTCTCCAAACAAGTCATTAAGCTGAGTTAAGAGCCTGATGGGGACTCGAACCGTATTCTCTTGGATCTCTTGGGTATTGCTGGAAGCCGACTCCATGGGCTCAACCAGAATTTCCTCAAACTCTTCTGATTCTACTGTTGTTTGAGATTGAAAAAATGAGGAAAACGCAGTCTGCGGTTCTGGTTCAAACAATATATCGTCGATTACTCCATCATCCTCAGCCAATGGGACAGATTCAGGCTCGATGGGAAAGGTCTCTTCAAAGGAAGCTTCAAACTGAAATTCAGTTGGGTCAAAGTTTTCAATCGCTGCCTCAATACCCTCTAAATCAATGCCATTAAAACTCTTTGCAGTTCCATCAACAGCCCTGGAACCCTCCGTAGTCAGCGCTTCATCGGAATCAGAACCATCGGAGACAGCTTGATCACCATAGGTCATAGAAGGCGTCTGATTAAAGCTGTCATCCACGATATTGAGCTTGGCGATAGTGTCCGCATGGCCTTCTAATTCCAAGGTCTCTAACTCGGAGATCTCGGTTGCGGAGTGCTCCACCAGTTCTAAGGTCTCAAATTCAGAGATCTCTATTTCAGCATCTTCTATGGCAAAAAATGGAGCTGAGCTACCCACTTCAAAGGGTTTCTGGTCAGCCATGACAAAATCATTAGTACCAGAGACATCAACGCTGCTGACATCAAGATTAGAGATATCGTCTAACTCTAATTGTGTGGGCAGTTTATCCAGTTGACCCACCATAATTAGGGCCTGGGAGCGTTGCCAAATATCTAGGGATTGACGTGCGATGGGCTCTATCTGACTGGGGGACGCCGTTGTTAGATGCTGGTGAATGGATTGGCAAAGACTGGTGAATGCATCCAGTTGAAGCATTCTGCCCAAATCTTGTAATTCCTCCACCATCATTTCTAATTCTTCTCGTAGGCAGGGTGAGCCTGGAACCTCTAACACCGATGCCAACCGTGCCAGCAATTCCTCCACTTCGGTACTAAACATGATGATAGCGGTGCTATCATCAGACTCTTCTGCTAGCAATGCCAGTTCATCACTGGGTTGAACCTCCCCCAGGTAATCATGCAATTTCTCAAAGTGAGGATGGGCATGGGTTCTTAGCCATGATTCTGTAATCGGCAAGGCTTGACGATGGAGGGAGCTAATCTGGCGGATGCTATCCAGACCTTTCAGAAGCAGCATTTCTAGAGCAGCATCCACCTGAATTGAGTTTCTACGAACCTTGACGATCTTTAAGGAATCTTCGAACCGATGGGCCAGATCACTCATGGACGGACATTCGATCATTGACCCAATGCCTTTAATCGTATGGGCCGAGCGCAGGGCTGCATCCATCTGCTGAGGATCTACGCTGCTTTCAGCGATCCCAATTAAAACTGATTCAATGGTGTTGAGATATTCATCAACTTCATCTAAGAAGTTGAGCCAGACCTCACGATCTGCTGCATTTGACATGGGTTTAATTTAATAGAGCAGAATTAGTTTGATAAGGGAGAGAAAGGCTATTAAGGCGTTACTGAGTCTAGGAAGTGGTTGATCGCCTGAATAAAATCAATTCATACCACTTCCTGACATCGGCAATGGCTTACTGATTTGTTATGCGTCCGCTTTAACCTTGAACTGATCCACAGCAGATTCCAATTCTCGAGCAACTTCCACGGTATTGTGTAGGGTGCCTGCCACTTGACGGGAAGATTCCGAGGTGCGTTGAGACGCTACGGTAATCTGCTGCATGAGTTGCGTCACCGTTTGAGACGTTTCAGCCTGGGAGACCGTTGCTTTAGAAATTGACTGCAACAGTTGGTCAATTTGCTGGGAAACTTCCACAATCTTTCCTAGGCCTTGCTTGGTTTCTTGCACCAGTAGGGTTCCTTCTACCACCTGGGTCGTACCCCGTTCCATGGCTTCAACCACGTCTCGAGTACCCATCTGAATATTCTTTACAATCTGCTCAATTTCTTTGGTTGCTGCTGCTGACTGTTCGGCTAGCTGTCCTACCTCACTTGCAACTACAGCGAAACCTTGACCTTCTTCTCCCGCGTGGGCTGCCTCAATACTGGCGTTTACTGCCAGTAGGTTAGTTTTCATGGCAATCTCGTTAATCAGCGAAACCACCTGGGAAATCTGCTGGGAAGATTCACCCAACTGTTTTACTTTCTTACCTGTTTCTGCAACTGTCGACCGCAGGTCGAGAATACTGTCTACCGTACGGTCCATGGCGATTCCACTATCTTGCGCAGCCGTGGAGGCTACCTGGGCCACTGCCGCTGCTTGGCGAGCGTTGTCGGCCACGTCCTGAATGGATTTTGACATCTCCTCAACGGAGTTGAGCGTAGTGGTAATTTCGTCCATCTGGGCTAGGGCTTCGTCCGCCAGCTGCTGCATGGCTCCTTCACTTTGGTTAATGGACGCGTTTACCTGTCCTGTCGCCTGTTTTACCTGGACTACAATCGTCCGCAAGTTTTCAATAATAGCGTTGAAAACGTCACCGATAATACCAATTTCACCCGCTGTTAGCTCAGTACGTACGGTTAAGTTACCGTTAGAGGCTTCTTCCATCTCATTCAGCAGCTGCACCAGTTCACGCTGAAGAACTTCATTTCGCTGACGTTCTTCTTCAGCGCGCTCTACCTCTGCTTGGGCCGAGAGCTGCTGCTGCACCGATTCTTCCTGCTTGACCAACAGGGTTTGAATCTGGGATGCCATGACGTTGATGTTGGCACCTAGCTGGGCGATTTCGTCTTCACCCTGGGTATTAATTCGAGTTTTAAAATCTCCTGCTCCTAACCGTTTTACCGAATCAGTAATCTGCAGAATCGGTAAAGTGGCCCTGGTTGCCACCAGGGTAGCAATAGTAGCTACGAGCAATAAAGTAATCCCCGTACCCACTAATACTGTGGTCAAAAGTTGTCGAGATGCCGCAAACGCCGTAGACGTATCGACCAAACTGACCACACTCCAATTGAGCTGTGGATTATTAGGGTCTTGGAGAATGGGGGCATAGGCTGTTAACTGATCGCCTTCACCTCCATTTAAAACCTTAACCTGGGATGCTCTATCCTCTAGCCAGGAAACTTGGTTGGAAAGATTGGTCAGGATTGGGTTTTCTGCTCCGTCGTCAGTATTGGTTAGGAAGATCTTTTCATTGGCATCAATCAGCGCTACCACAGCATCTTCAGATGAGAAATCAGCTACACGTCGTTTGAGTTCTTCCACGTCAAGACGAACACGAATCATGTAGATCATCTCGCCCGTTTTACTATCAAAGATTGGTGCAGCTCCAATCAGAGCAAATTCAAGCCCTCCAGCCTTAGGTGCCCTTGGTTGTACCCACGCAATATCCTTTGTCGCTTCAACTTCTTGAAACCAGTCATTTTGACTAACGTTATCGAGAACACCATCGGCATTACTTACCGCAACGGGATTACCTTTAAGGTCAACAACGGCAATATCTTCATAGATTAATGAATTATCTACTAGTTGCTTTAGAAACGCATTTTTATCGGCAATATCCGTTGCCTCACGCACCTTGGGATCGGCAAAGATGCTCATTTGAGAAAATGTTCTCAAATCCTGAAAGCGGCCATCCATAAACTCTGCCGTAAAGCCAGCAGTGTCTTCGGTAATACTTTGTCGAGTTTCATTTACCTGGGCTGTGACCCTCTGCTGTACAAAGAAATAACCCAGACCACCGACACCAACCACCGGAACCACGCCCAGGGATAGGGCCAAGGCCAACACCTTTGTTCTCAGGGTTAGTTTTTGCCAAAGTCCCTTGGAAGGTGTTTGGAGGGGTACCGATTGGGCATATTGTTGATTGAATCTAGCATCTGGAGCAGAATAACTAGAAGAATCCATACCGTTAGACAGACTGCTACCATTGACAGCCGTGATGTTGTTCAACTGGGACGGAAATTCTGTATTGGGGGCCATAGGGATAAATCTCTGGAGTAGGGGTGGATAGAAGAAGGGCTGTGGAAAATTCAAGCACCTAGGACAAGGCCCTAGATGCTCTGCAAAATTGGAGAACGTGCGATCGCTTCAGCATCTAAGACCAGTAGCATTTCATCTTGCTGCAGCACACATCCGCGCAAACAAGGCGCTAGACCTGGCGCGAAGTGTCCTTTAGGTGTCTGAATTAAATCTGGGGAAAAACGAACAACCCCTTTCATGGTGGGTACGATTAGCCCCAACAAGACATGTTTATGGGCAGTGGCTACTAACATATTTTGTTGCTGCAGGATCTGAGCAACACGGATAATTACGACATTATAATTACGAATATTTGAGGGCAGAGGTTGGGATAGCAGCATGTGTGCCAAGTCCACTAGCCACATCACTCGACTACGTCGAGTGGTTAGTCCCAAAACACAGGATGGCATATTGGGAATAGGCGTAATCTGTTGTGCAGGAAGGACAATTACCTCCTGAACCTGGCGCATTGGAAAAATTGCTGGTGTCTGTTCATTCAGCTGGAAGCTTAAACAGGCTGCACCTGAAGCTCCCTTTGCCAACATGGAGCGATGGGCTAGAACTGAGGCATTCATTGGCTTAAGCTGTACCGAACGGCATTGACAAGTTGATCTTCGGTAAAGGGTTTGGTGACATATACATTCACCCCCTGTTTCATGGCCCAAAGGCGGTCAATCTCTCCTGACTTGGAAGTACAGGCTACAATCGGCATCTTTTGTGTTGCTGGATTTTTCTTGAGGTTACGGCACATTTCTAAACCGTTCATTCCTGGCATGACTAAGTCCGTCACAATCGCATGGGGTTGATGTTCTATGGCCTTACTTAGGGCTTCTTTAGCATCCGTGGCGACAATCACCGTATAGCCACCTTTTCTCAAGTAATTGCTGATGAGCTCCAACTCATTAATAGAATCATCGACAACTAAGATCTTAGTCACTGTAAATCACCTCTAAAGCTATTTTTTGATTATTTCTGGGAAAATCAATGCCTAAAAAAATCGGGATACCTAGGTAATTTTATTATTTAAAAATAATGAAATCACCTAGACTATCTAAAGTTTCTTTTAGGGTAAATTTCTAGATATAACATCTAGCAAGCTAGCTCTATTAAAAGGTTTCTCCAAGTAATCGGTAGCACCCACTAATTTAGCTCTTGTTTTATTGATAATCCCTTTCTTTCCTGTAACCATTACCACTGGTATTTCTTCAAATCCGGGAAGACGTCTCAACATCCTACATAATTCATATCCGCTAATTGTTGGCATTGTAAGATCAAGCAAGATCATGTCAGGCTTCAGTCTTTTTAGCTGAAATGTTGCTTTAATTGGTTCCAGAAATTTGAAAATTGAATAGTTTTCTTGACCTAGAAAACGCTCAATTTGATCTAATGTATTAGGACTATCATCCACACAGGCAATGACTGGACGGGTTTTTTGCTTTTTATTAAAAGCAGATACCTGGGGTATGGAAGTAGAAACTTCTTTGGCTATTTCCCTAATCGGAGTTTCCGCTTGAGTTTTAGTTAAGGATTCATTCTCTAGTCCAGCTAGTCTGTCCCAGGGACTTTCTGGTGTCCTTAAGATTATCGACTTATTATCAATATAAGGGTATAAAAATTTGGCAAATTCTAGCTCATCTTGATGTAGAATTGCGGCGATATGACGAATGCTATATCCTCGCAAAAGAGTTCCAAGTTTATTTTTTAAACGTGGTGATATGGTCCCTGTATTATTGGTATTAAAAAACGTATCTTGACTAACAATATAGGGTCGTTGATGGGGTGAACTGAGTAATGGAGAAAGACGCTTCCATGACTTTAGCCGTGCTTGACAATTTTCAAGTGTAGTTTTGGGATCAAGCTTACAAAATACAGGAATCTCAAAATTTTCTCTATCAATCCTAACGGCACCTCCAGTCAACGATAGAAATGACTCGATTGCATCTTGAGTCAATTCTTCTATTAGTTCTTCAGCCTGCCAGCTGGCCAGAAGCTTTTGATCAACTAGGTAACATATAATCTGATATTCAAAATATTGAATAGATTGAATATTTTGAGAATTGATATCTAGTAATTCTTCCGAATTTTGATCAAGCCATGAAAAAGCATCATGGCTCATGGTTGCTATTTTTAATTTAAGCCACTTTAAGGCATAAATAAGAGTTTTTTCAGAGGCAAGGGATGCATAGTTGAGTTTACCGTCTTTGAAGTATATCCACCAGGATAGGGACTTCGCATCGACTTCTAAACATCCACTGCCATAGGTATGAACAAAACTTGCTAGTAAAACTGCAGGCTGAAAACTCCGGATAGATTTGATGGCATTGGTGGGTCTTGGGTTATGCAAGCTTTTCATAAAGTTCATATCTGGAGAATCCCCATAGGTCTTAACCATTAGCTAGTACCTAGTGTCAAGGCAATATAAAAGCATGAATGAATAAATACATGGTCAACTTGAAAATTTTTCAACAAAGTAAATCACATGGGTACACCATAGGCCTGTTGCGATATGAGAACCTAATAGGCTCAAAATCCCTGCCAGTCGTTAATCTATTTCGCAACACCTCTCATCAGAGTACTGATAGGATTACATGACTTTTGAAAAATCTTCTCAATTTTCATGAATTATGGCTTAACTGCAAAATTTTAGTTGAAAAATACTCTTTCAAAGGTATTCTTGTAATAGACAATGTTATTTTTTCCTATGTAGCATTTCAAACTTAGCCCGCAGAACAACCTAACTAATATGGGAAATTATTCAATGGTTAAAACAGTTTATCCGGCAATCTAAGTTCGAAATTTGATTTTGATTTGAACCTAAGCATTTAAAGAGTTTATCTGCATAAATTTAACAGCGTCCTTAAAGCTCCTTTGTAAGGAGCTTTAAGGGAAAAGAATGCTGGACAGTTGGATCCTAAACAAAGCAGGTTATCAACTCAAAATGAGATTTTTTGGCTACAAATAATATAGTCTACTCGATGAAAACACTAAGGGTGAACAAGAAGAACAAAGCTCTACAGACTATATCAGCCAGAATGTTTACCCTTAGTTGCTTCTGGCTACTGACCTTGACTCCTTCATCTAGCCAAAATTTCTGGAATAGGTGATATCTACAAAATAGATTGTTGACACTCAATACTGAACTCTTTTGTTACCCAGTGAGGAACCCAGTACAACAATTTTAGGCATTAGGCACTGTTGTTCAGATAATATGATTTGAATCGTTTAAGTTATGGTGTGATGACAATAGTGTTACGTCACCCTACTGTCTACCCACAACTAGCCACATGGCGTGACGCGATTGCTAATAAAAAACCTGAGCGTGCACCTGACTAGTAACACTTTCAAGATGACTGTAGTCAAATCTATTCAGAGCGTCACTGGTTATGACGTATCTACCGCCCATAAGACATGAACGGCTACTGTTTACCTAACTCATGCGCATCATTTGGCAGGGGATCTGATGTGGTAGATTAGCCTGGTTTGATTTGCGGCAGATGGCAATAGCCCCTGAATGAAACAATGGCAATTGGACCAGTGCTTCGTTCTTAGTATAGTACTCTATCCGACTATCGGGTTTTATATAAACGAAAGTAGATTTACAAACACTTTTTAATCGTGGAGGATTTTTCGGCACTGGTTCCGTCGACTGGGTGCCTTGAAACACTTGGCTTCAGTGGGCTAGACAGCATATCGAATAGAAAATAACTGCGACCAAGATATCCCTGCCTCCAAAATTCCTAACTTCACAGCAGGGA